>CAMYMX010000266.1 GCA_947259605.1 uncultured Polyangiaceae bacterium
TTCTTCGCCGTTTTCTTCGGCGCCGCCTTTTTCGTCGTGCGCTTCTTCGCCGCCTTCTTCTTGGGCGGCGACTTCTTTGCCGTCCGCTTCTTCGCGGGGCTCTTTCTTGCGGTCTTCTTGGTAACTGCTTTGGCCATGACACGCTCCGGGGTGGGTGAGCGCGAAGTATAGGGGAACTCCTCTACGGAGTGAGCATCAAAAACGGGGCAGCCATCGTGTTCTTCAACAGGCAAAAAAGATCCGACCGAGGTCGGCGGCGAGGCATGTGAGAGGTGGGCGACTCGGCGGCGGCGAAACAGACCCAAAGCGGGCATTTCCGCACACGCGGATGCTCTGAAGTCGCGCAGACACCCCACTGAGTCGCGCATGTTGGCGGCGCGCAGCCCCCAAACCCTGCGGCCCGCCTTTTCCGAGCGCACCTGTGCACCCGCGCCCCTGGGATTGGCCGATTTGGGCTTCCTTCACCTTGGCGTGAAGACTACGGCCCGGGCCCGCACCGCGCTCCGTGGCACACCCGCATCCACCAAGTGCCTTCGGGGAAGCAGGCATTCCGGTCGCCCGCTGTCCACTTCCCGAGGGCGCGCTCGTACTGGGCCCGAAACGCGCGAAGCCGCTTCACTGCCTCGGTCGCCGCGCCACGATGCCCCGCCGCAGCAAACTGCGGATTCAAGCTCCCAAACGCTTCGTAGCTCTTGGCGCGCTTGGTATGCGTGAGCCGCAGCACGCGCCTCGGTCCGACAAACGGCATGCCCGTGCGCTTGGCCTTGTTCCACGCCTGATGCCGACGCTGTCGCACCCGCTCGGCGATGCGTCCCCGCGCAAGCTCTGCGCCGTAGTCGAGCTCGAGTGCCATCGGCATCTCCAGCCGAAGCTCGATGACCTCAGGCCAGCGAGGATTCTTGGGGTCGAAGTAGTGTGCAGGCCGCTCGACTCGGATGGTCCGCGTGCCGACGTGCGCGGGCAGCGTATGTGCCCCGGGCCAATCCTTGGCATACCGAACGGCAAGCGCTTCCACGGGATTGGCGATGAGGTAGGCGATGGATTCGATCATCGCCTCCGGGGTCAGCAGTGTGTGGGCGCCGCTGCTTCGCTTGTTGAAGACCTCCTCAGGCCATCCCCGCAGTGCCTTGGTGCACAGGGCGAGGTTACGGTGAAACGTCTCCAAGAACTTCGGATATTCGCCCCGGACGTCGGTGATGACCTCGTGCGCGTGGGTCGACATCAGGCAAGCGGCGTGGACCAGCACTCCATGAAGTTGGGCGGCGTGCCCCAAGCAGTACCAATAGATGCGCTCCATCTGCCGCGCTTCGTCGGGGTGGAGGAGGAAGTGGCGGCGCGTCGTGCGTCGGGACAGCGCGAGGGTGGCTCCAGGAACCACGATGCGAGGTCGAGTCATCGCTTCTGCGTAGAAGCGAAAACAGTACCAACTCGGGGCGTACGGATTCCGCGGACTTAGCGCGCTCGGTCCGGTGGACTAACCACCACCCGCTGGCGGCCGCCATCCCACGAAATCACAGGGTGTTTCTGCACGCAGCGCAGTGTTTGTTGCGACCTCGGTCGGATCTTCGTCCCCCCCGCGGACTTAGCGCGCTCGGTCCGGTGGACTAACCACCACCCGCTGGCGGCCGCCATCCCACGAAATCACAGGGTGTTTCTGCACGCAGCGCAGTGTTTGTTGCGACCTCGGTCGGATCTTCTTCCGCGACACACTCGCCAAGATTATCGAGCAGCGCTTTGGTAGCGGGCCGTTCCGTCTCAGCAACGTGGCGACGGTGGGCTGCGGCGTCGTGGGCTAGGGGGAGCTGGTCGAGGCCGTCGACCGAGGATTTCGGTCACCGATGGCGGAGTGGGGCTTGCACCAAGTCCACCTACGCCGTAGGCAGGTCGCGAGCTCATGAAGACGACCTTGTACCAGTTCGCGCTGTGCCCCTTTTGCAACAAGGTTCGTGCAGGACTTCAACTCAAAGGCATCCCGTTCGAAGAGGTCGAGGTGAGCCCGCGGTCCAAAGTGGAGTTGCCTGCGCTGCCCGAAGAGGCGCCGAAGAAGGTCCCCGTCCTCCAGGTCGGAGACACCGTCTTGTGGGACTCGACGCAGATTCTGTCGCAGCTCGACCAAGCATATCCGGAAACGCTTCGTCTCACACCAGCCGACGACGCCACGCG
Source organism: uncultured Polyangiaceae bacterium (assembly GCA_947259605.1). Lineage (GTDB taxonomy): Bacteria > Myxococcota_A > Polyangia > Polyangiales > Houyiibacteriaceae > SG8-38. The sequence continues at coordinate 2,164 of CAMYMX010000266.1, forward strand.
GTCGCGTGCCGACGCGATGGAACAATGGGTTGACGACGAGTTCATCCAGTCTCTTCCGCCCGTGCTCTACGGAACGTGGCGCGAAGCCGCCCAGGCCTCCAAAATCATCGCGAAGCACAGTCGCTTTGGGGCCGGCGAGGGTTTGGCAGTCAAAGTCGGTGGTCCCGTGATCATGCATGCGGTCGCGAAACGCATCCTCAAGCGCAACGGCCGAACCGACGCACACGCTTGGGTCCATGAAAACTTGGACTACTTCGAGCGAGAGCTGGGAGAGCGAGATTTCGTTTGCGGTGATGCCCTCACTGTCGCTGACGTTGCGATGCACGGCGCGCTCACTTGCATCAGCCCCTTTCCGATCTTCGAAAATGTCCAATCCCGACCCGTGCTCCATGCATGGTTCGAGCGGGTCGAGGCGATGAAGAAATCGACTGCCGAGGCTTAGCGAGGATCTCTTGGGATCTCTTTGCGCCTCGACAGACGGCGACTTTGGCGGTAGCCGCTAACGATGTTCAAGCGCGTCCTGGTTCTTTGTATGGTTGGGCTCTGGGGTTGTGGGGGTGCCACCGCTCCGACAGGGCGCAGTGCCGTGCCGCCTGCCGATCCGACCGAAGGCGGGACCGCCAGCGAGGTCGCTGCCGCTCCGGGGAGCCTCGCCGCGGTGGTCGCGTCCGCGGAGCGCTCGCCTGACAATCGTGCACGCGACCGATACCGACATCCCTTGGAGACACTGACCTTCTTCGGGATTGAGCCCGACATGCACGTCCTCGAGATTCGACCGGGAGGCGGCTGGTACACGGAAATCCTCGCCCTGTACCTTGCTGAGTCGGGGAGACTGTCGGTCGGCATCCCCAGCGCGGAAGGGCCGCGCGCCAAGTACCGGAAGCGCTTCATGGACGCGCGGGCGTCTCGACCCGAGCTCCTCGAAGCCACAGAGCTCGTGACCTTCGATCCTCCTTCGCCGATCGAGCTCGGACCCGACGCCTCAGTCGACCTCGTCCTCACCTTCCGCAACACACACAACTGGATCGTCGACGGCGGCGCCGAGCAGGCGTACGCCGCGTTCTTCGCTGTCCTGCGACCGGGCGGAATCCTCGGCGTCGCGCAGCACCGCGCCGACGAGGGAGCCGACCCGAAGGAGAGTGCGACAGAAGGCTACGTGCCCGAGGCGTACGTCATCGCCTTGGCCGAAGAAGCCGGCTTCGAACTAGTCGGCCGGTCCGACGTCAACCGCAACCCGAAAGACACGCACCACCATCCCGAGGGAGTCTGGACGCTCCCACCGGTGCTTCGACTCGGTGCCGAGGGCGAGGCGAACTATGTGGCCATCGGAGAAAGCGATCGAATGACGCTCAAGTTCCAGAAGCCGCTGGTCGCGCCGTAGCCGGCATGGGTAAATGCGCTCCTATCGTAAGGTCGGATCTCTTCGACTGGCGGGACTCATCCGAGTGGAAGCGATACGATGGGCCCCATGGTCGAACGAACGAAAAAGCACCTCTCAGCCGAAGAGAGCCTGGTGCGGCATCTTGTCGCCATCTGCGAAAGGACTGCGGAGCGGTCCGAGAAGGACGACGCCGGCGTGGGCCGGGCGGGGCTCGATGGCACGCTGAAGGCGGCTCGAATTCGGGCGAGGGAACGTGCACCCCAGCTGTTCCCAAAGAGCGAGCATCACGACGCCTTGGTGCACGTGCTCGAGCACGACGTCATCGATGCCGTCGCCCAACTCGGCCGTGCAGACGACCAGGGCGACTACGAGGCACGACATGCGGCCCTTCAGACACGCCTCGAAGACTTCGAGACCACCCTGACGAAGACTCGCTTCGTGCTTGGCAACGAGGAGGTCACGTATGCCGATTGCCTGCTTTTCGTTTTCCTCGTGCGCCTGAGCTCTGTGTATTTCGACCTGTTCAAGGCCACCTTTTTTCTTCTTGAAGACCGCCCCGCGCTCTTTTCCTATTGCCGCGATCTGTTCGAGCGGCCGGAGTTTTTCGAGACGACGGATCTCGAGCGCATCAAGGCCGAATCTTTCTCGAACGAACCAGTGCTCAACAGCCGCGGCGTCATCCCAGTTGGTGGCGAGCCCGACTTTCATCAGCCCCACGGCCGGCATCTGAGATTCTCGGTCGATCGCGCAGCGGTCAGCGCTAGGGGCACCGAGGAAAACCAGAAGACAGCCCGAGCCGCTGGCGAGTGGGTGCGCGGCGTGTCCGCGCTCCGACGCGCAATCGAACCACACGCCGACGCGGAATTCCCCGCAGAAGGAGGCCGGTACCACCTCTTCGCACCGTACAATTGCCCGTGGTCACATCGCGCGCTCCTCGGCCGCTCGGTCAAGGGACTCTCCGACATCATTGGGGCCTCCATCGTCTACTTCCGCCGCCATCCCGATCGCGGCTGGCAGTTCAACGACAAGATCCCAGGCTGTACGGCTGACCAAGTCGGGGGCGAGCGATTCCTGAGCACCTACTACGAACGAGTGGACTCCAAAGAACGCTCAGCCCCGGTTCTTTGGGACACGAAGACCAATCAGATCGTGAACAACGAATCCGCCGACATTTTGAGGATGTTCAATCGAGCGTTCGACGATCAGCTTGGCGTTGATTCCATCGACCTCGTCCCCGCGGCGCTCGAGACGGAGATCGACGAGCTCAACGAGCTCATCTACCAACGCATCAACAATGGCGCATACAAAGCTGGGTTCGCAGGGAGCCAGGTCGCGTACGAGCGCGCGTACCGGCGATACTTTTCGGCGCTCCGCTACCTGAACGAGCTCCTCTCGGGCCGTGAGTTTCTCCTTGGTACCGCGCAGCCGACCGAAGCCGATCTACGACTCTTCCCGACCCTCTTCCGCCACGATGCGGTCTACTACGCTCGCTTCAAGCTCAACCAGGCTCGTATCGCCGACTACCCGGAGCTCTCGGCGTGGGTTGCGACCATGCTCGACTGGCCAGGGATCCGCGAAGCATCGAACCTCGACCACGCCCGCAACGGCTACTTCGGCCGCACGGGAAACGGCATCGTGCCCGCAGGCCCCATACCGCTCGAGCTTTCGCCAAGCGCGTTCACGCAAGAAGAGTGGTTGGGTCATGACATCTAGTGCCGCGCAATTGGGCACTCAGCTCGAGCCCGATCGGCCTAAGAGAGATCAGGACTCGGACCAGAACAAGGCGAGCCAGACGGTGGGCGGGTCTGGGCGCGTCGACGGGGCGAGTCAGCGGGTGAGCGCACGACCTCCGAAGAGGGCCTCGACCGAGTTTTCGCGGTGTACTCTTCAAGTGCCCGAAATCAGATGGCTCGCGGAGGGGGAGCGTGTCCCCCAATGCCATATCTAGTACCGCGCGATTCAGCTCTCAGCACGAGTCCGATGGGCTAAGAGAGCCATGCGTTTAAGGACAAGAGGGCGCCGTTGTTCAGCTGGCAGCTCTTGCAATCTCATTCAGCTGAT
>CAMYMX010000267.1 GCA_947259605.1 uncultured Polyangiaceae bacterium
GTGTTCCCACGGCGCTTGCCGTCTTTGGCATCCGCGCGCCTCAAGCCATGCGTCGAGGCCCCGGCTTTTGGATTCCGGTCAGCGCAGGGGCGACCGTGATCGTCCTTGCTCTGCTGGGCTTTGGTGGCGCTCTCTACGAGATCGACGATCCCTTCGACAATGACTTTGCGCGCGCATACGAAGCCGCCGCCGCGTACTTCTCGGGCGAGGCAAAGTAGCGATGGGACGGCCCAAGGACGCAAACCCGGCACAAACTCGGGCGACGATCCTCGACGCTGCCGAAGACGAGTTCGCGGAGCACGGGTTTCACGGGACGCGGATGGTGGCGATCGCGGAGCGCGCCGGGGTCACACACGGGCTGCTTCACTACTACTTCGACACCAAGGATCGCCTGTACGAAGAAGTCGTGGGGCGTCTCTTTCGCCGCCACTTGCGCCTGTTCGAACAGCTGGCAGCAGACGGAACCGCGGTTTCGGCGCGCGACCTCGTCCTCCAAAGCTTCGATCTGTTCTGGGAGCACCCCAATCAGGTGCGGATCATGCTTTGGGAGATGGCCTCGGGCGATGACCGCGTGGAACGCGCGATGAAGGACTTTTATGACGGGATGGCCCGAGCGCTCGCGACCCTGCCGGCGAAAGCCCCATCTGCGAAGCCCGGGCGAGACCCGCGAGATGTATACGTGTCGATACTGGGGGCGCTGGTCGTCTACTTCTTTCGCGATCCGGCCATCAAGAGGCTCTTTGGAGAGAACCGTTTCACCGAGGCCGATCGAAAACGCAGGCGAGCGCACATGGGCGCCCTCCTCGACTTGATGCTTTGAGCGAATGTCCGGTGGATCGGGTCTGCCCGGCGAAGTAGAGTCAGCCCGTTCATGGGCGCCGAATTCGTTCACCTGCACGTTCACAGCGAGTTCTCGATGTTGGACGGGGCCATTCGGATTCCGCAGCTCGTCGAGAGCGTCGGGAAGATGGACATGCCCGCGGTCGCCCTGACCGACAACGGCAACATGTTCGGCGCCGTCCAACTGGTGCGCGCGTGTAAGAAGACCAAGGTCAAGCCGATCCTCGGCTGTGAAGTGAGCTTCACCTCCGGCGATCGCCGAGACCCAAACAACCACGAGCTCCATCACCTGCTGCTGCTCGCGAGCTCGCAGGAGGGCTACCAGAACCTGGTGCGCTTGGTGAGCACCGGCTGGGTCGATGGGATGGCGGTCCATGATGAGCCGCGTATCGATTTCGAGGTACTTCAGAAGCACAGCAAAGGCGTCGTCGGGATGAGCGCCTGCATGGGCGGCCACGTCGCTCAAGAGATCCTCAACAAGGGACCCGAAGTCGGTCGGGAAGCCATCGCAAAGCTGCGGGATTCGTTCGACCCGGGCTACTTCTTCATCGAGATTCAGGACCACGGCTTTCCCGAGAACCGACCGCTCAACCAAGTGCTAGGCCGGCTTGCCAAGGAGCTCGACCTTCCGCTGGTGGGGACCAATGACTGCCACTACCTGGAGCGCCAGTCCGCGCACGCGCAGCTGGTGCTTCAGTGCATCGGCGCGGGGCGCAGCGTTCGGGAAATGGAAGCGGTTCATCACCACTCCTCCGAGCTCTACCTCAAGACGCCCGAACAAATGCTCAACCTCTTCGCCCATGTCCCCGATGCAGCGAAGAACACCCTTTTGATTGCGGAAATGTGCGCCGGCCGGGCTACGCCGCTCGCCAAACCGAGGCTGCCGCGGTTTTCGGTACCAGGCGGCGCGAGCGAGGAAGACTATTTGCGCGCCCTCTCGGTGGCAGGCCTCGGGCGACGCATGATGGAAATGCGGGAGCGGGGCGAAACCTTCGAAGACGGCGACTATCACGGCCGGCTCGAGCTCGAGCTCGACGTCATCTTGAAAATGGGGTTCGCCGGCTACTTCTTGATCGTTCAGGACTTCATCAACTGGGCGAAGGACAACGGCGTGCCAGTCGGGCCCGGGCGTGGCTCCGGCGCGGGTTCGCTGGTGGCCTGGGCGCTCCGCATCACGGACCTGAACCCGATCACGCACGGGCTTCTCTTCGAGCGGTTCCTCAACCCGGAGCGCGTGTCGATGCCGGACTTCGACATCGACTTCTGCATGGATCAGCGCGACCGCGTCATTCAATACGTGCGGGACAAGTACGGCCAGGCGAGCGTCGGGCAAATCGCGACCTTCCATCAGCTCAAGAGCCGCAGCGTCGTGCGGGACGTGGGGCGGGTGATGGGCATGACGCCGGGCGAAGCCGGCTTGATCGCCACGATGATTCCGGAGCCGGTGGGAGGAAAGAGCGTTTCGATCGGTGACGCGCTCGAACAAGAAGCACGGCTCAAGGCCGCCTACCAACAGGACAGCCAGGCCCACGAGCTGCTCGACACTGCGCAGGCGCTCGAGAACCTGACGAGGCACGCGGGCATGCACGCGGCGGGCGTCGTGATCAGCGAGGGCCCGATTTGGGACCACGTCCCGGTCTTCTGTCCCGAAAAAGACGTCTACGTCACGCAATACCACAAGGACGACGTCGAAGCGGCCGGGCTGGTGAAGTTCGACTTTCTCGGGCTTCGTACGCTCACGGTCATCGACATCGCGACCAAGCTGATCGACCGGCGCCCCGATCGCCAAGAAGCGCCGTTCCGCATCGACCAGATTCCGATGGACGACGATGCGACCTACGCGTTGCTGCAATCAGGGGAGACCACCAACGTGTTTCAGCTCGAATCGAGCGGCATGCAGAACTTGTTCAAGCAGCTTCGTCCCGACCGGTTCGACGACATCGTGGCTGCAGTTGCGCTCTACCGCCCCGGACCGATGGGCGCACAGATGGACAAGGACTTCGTCCATCGCAAGCACGGACGGCAGCAGGTTCAATACCCGCACCCCTCGCTCGAAGGCATTCTGCAGGAGACACGCGGCGTCATCGTCTACCAGGAGCAGGTCATGCAGATCGCCCAGGAGATGGCCGGCTACTCGCTCGGCGGGGCCGATCTCTTACGGCGCGCAATGGGCAAGAAGAAGGCCTCCGAGATGGACAAGCAGAAGGCCATTTTCATCGAAGGCGCGACGGAGCGCGGGCACACGCAGGAAAAGGCCGAGGAAGTGTTCGACCTGATGGCGTACTTCGCAGGGTACGGCTTCAACAAGAGTCACTCGGCGGCCTACGCGCTCATCACCTATCAGACGGCTTACCTCAAGTCTCATTATCCGGTCGAGTTCACCTGCGCGACGCTGACGGCCGACAAAGAGAAAATCGACAAAGTGGTGCGTACGGTCGCCGAAGCGCGCTCGATGGGCATCACGGTCTTACCACCCGACGTGAATGAGTCCGAGATCGAGTTCACCGTCGTCTACAACCCCGATGATGCACAAGATGTCGTACGCCTTCGGCACAAGCCGGTTTGCCACGACGGCGAAGTCCACGACCCGATGGGGCCGAAGATCCGATTTGGGCTGGGCGCGATCAAGGGCGTTGGGACCGGGGCGGTCGAAGCGATTCTCGAAGCGCGGCAAGGCGAGCCTGACGACGAAGGCGGCCGAGCCAACGAACGCCCCTTTGTCGACCTTTTTGATTTCTGCGCGCGGGTCGACCTCAGGCGAGTCAACAAGAGCGTGATTGAAGCGCTCGTGCAGTGCGGGGCGTTTGATACGGTCCACAACGCCATCGATGTGCATCGCTCGCAGTCTTTCGTGGCCATCGAATCGGCGATTGAGCGAGGCAAGCGCATCCAGGCAGAGCGGTCGAGCGGCCAGGAGAGCCTGTTTGGGCTGATGGGCGGGGAAGAAGAGGGACAGGCCTACGAGCACCCCGGCGGAAGTTTCCCGGTGCTCGACCCCTGGGATTCGCGCGACCAGCTCTCTCGGGAGAAGGGCACGCTGGGCTTCTACGTTTCCGGGCATCCGCTGGACCGGTATCGGGGCGAGCTCCTTCGCTTTTGCGATGCGACGACCGAGAGTGCAGCCCAACTCGGGAACAACCGGCAGATCACGGTCGGCGGCACCGTCGAAGGCTACCGCGAGCGCCGAACCAAGATGGGCCACACGATGGCGTTCTTCCACATCGAAGACGCGCTCGGCCGGATCGAGGTGATCGTGCGCCCGAAGCCACTCGAGAAAGAAGGCATCCGCGGAGCGCTTCAGTCGGGCGAGCCCATTTTACTGGGCGGTCGCGTGAAGCACGAACAGGATCGCAACGACGAGAGCGCCGCACCGGAAGCCAAGATCCTCCTCGAAGACGCGACGCTGCTGAGCGAGGCCCTTCAAGAACGCACCACGTCGATTACCGTTCGCCTCACGGTCGAAACCATCGACCGAACCAAGCTCGACTCGCTTCGCTCGATGCTCGAGCAGTACCCAGGGCCCTGCCCCGTGACCCTCGAGCTCGACTCCCCGGGCGATTGGCGCGTCAACCTCGCGGAGACCGGCCTCTTCGTCGATCCAAGCGACGCGCTGCTCATGGGCCTCGAGCGTCTCTTCGGAACCAAAGTCTGCGAGCTCCACTGATGGAAAAGGGGACAGTCCCCTTTTTGAAAGAGCCAATCGGGTCGCCGGAATCCGAGGAGGACTTGTTAGCGCGCGCGCGGGACGTCGCGGGTCTCACCCTTGGTGAGCTGGGGGCGCGGGTGGGCGTCGAGGTTCCGGATGAAGCTGCCCGAGCGAAGGGGATCGCCGGGCAGATACTCGAGAAGGCGCTCGGTGCAACGGCAGGCTCGCGGGCGGAACCCGATTTCGTGACGCTCGGAATCGAGCTCAAGACGATTCCACTCGATGCAACGGGTAGGCCGAAGGAGTCGACGTTCGTTTGCTCAATTTCTCTCGCTGCGATGGCCGATACCGATTGGGAGCGGAGCACCGTCCTCAAGAAGCTGTCCAAGGTGCTGTTCGTTCCGGTCGAAGCCGCTTCGGACACACCGCTCCGCGATCGACGGGTGGGACGAGCGTACCTCTGGGCACCCAACGAACAGGAGGAGACCCTGCTGCGGACGGATTGGGAGCGGCTTGCCGACACAATTGCAAACGGTGATGTGGAACGAATCACGGGCCACCTCGGTGAGGTCCTGCAAGTGCGCCCAAAGGCGCCGCACGGAAGAAGTCGGCGGCGCGCGCCCGACGAGGAAGGCTCCGTGCAGTGGACGATGCCTCGCGGGTTCTACTTGCGCCCGGCATTCACCGGCGCAGTGCTCGCACGGCTACGCGCGGTGGACTGAAACGCAGCAGACGCCGTTTCTTCAGGCAAAGGGCGATGGCGGCGGCGGGTTGCTACTGCGGTGGCGAGCGACGTCGGCGGGCAGCTCGTAGACGCGAGAGATGTCGTCCCAAAGCGTGGCCCCCGGCTCGATCGCGTTCTTTCCTGTGTATGGCGAAGCCGCCATGAGGGCGCGCGAAACGAAAGGCCGGAACGGTGACAAGGCGACCTTGCGAACCCGAGAGCGACTGCGGAGCTCGTCCATGTAGGCTGCTCGGGAGATGCGCTGGAAGCCGAGCATCTGCTCGCTGTACTTCTCGTCCATCCAACATTCGTAGAACCAGCCGTCCTTGGTCGAGAGATCAGGGCTCGGCCGAAACGCCTTTTCGGGAGGCATGG
>CAMYMX010000268.1 GCA_947259605.1 uncultured Polyangiaceae bacterium
TCATGCCGTAGCCTTCGAGGAGCTCGAGACCCAAATTGCGATACCACTGAATGAGATCGGGTGGGATTGGCGCCGACCCACTGGCCGCGATCCGTACGTGTTGCAGGCCAAGCCCGGTCAGCACCTTCTTTTTGATCACCCGATTGAGCAGAGGGATACGAAGCAACCGTGAAAGCTTCTCAGGCGGAAGCTTGTGAAATATCCCGAGCTGGAACTTCAACCACAAGCGCGGAACCGAAACGAAGATGGTCGGCTGTGCGCGATTGAGGTCGGCCACGAAGGTTTCCAGCGAGTCTGCGAAGAAGAGCTGCATTCCGGTGTGCAGCCCCTGGGTCTCCACGCAAAATCGCTCGAAGACGTGGGCGAGCGGAAGATAGGACAGCATTCGGTCGTTCGGGGTCGAGTGAAAGATCTCATCGGCTCCCTTCACCGACGCGGCGATGGCACCGAAGCTGTGCATCACGCCCTTGGGTCGTCCCGTGCTTCCAGAGGTGTACACGATGATCGCGAGCTCGTCGGCTCTGCGCGAGGGATTTCCCTGCAGCGGTTCGGTCCGAGCGGTGATCGAATCCCAGGTCTCGTACTCGTTCGGGGGGGCGAGTGGAAACGAAATGCAGGGCATGTCGGCGGGGATGCCTTTTTTGATCTCGTCCCATCCATCGAGCTTGCCCACGAACAGAAGCTTCGATTCACTGTGCTCGAGGATGTACTGAATCGTCTCCGCGTTGAGCGTGGGATAGAGCGCGACGCTCACGTGCCCGGCCATCCAAATCGCCAAGTCCGCAAAGATGAAATGCGCGCAGTTCTTGGAGATGAGCCCGATGTGGCTCCCAGGGGGAAGGTTCAGCGACTTCAGGTGCGTCGCCATCCGCCTGACCTGATCCATCGCTTCGGCCCAGGTGTAGGTTTTTACCTCGCCATTGCCGATGGGCTGGGTCATCCACCGCCGATCGGGCGTGGAACTTTCCCAGTGATAGGCGTCATCGAGTACGAGTTGCTGTTCGGCCATCGGTCACTCCTCATTCGGACGGGCCCAAGAGGATACACCTTCTCGGAACCAAAGTGGGCTGCTTTCATCGTGGAATGTGCTCCCGCTCCACTCCCCGATTCCCGCCGTTTGGTGCCAAATTGCGATGAGCCCTCGATCATCCGGGCTGGAACAGATGCGCAGCTAGGTCACAGACGCTCCCGACACCGGCCTTGCGCGGCCTGGCTTGACGGAAGACCCTCACCCGGAGCGGAACATGGCAGAGGTGGAAGTGGGATTTATCGGCAGTGGCGATGCTTTTGGCAGCGGCGGCCGCTTTCAGACCTGTATTGCGATACGCACTTCCCATGATTTCTTTCTCGTCGATTGCGGGGCGTCTTCCTTGATCGCGATGCGTAAACAGCAGATCGAACCGCGAGAGGTGAGTAAAATCTTGATCACCCATCTGCACGGCGATCACTTCGGCGGCCTGCCGTTTCTTCTGCTCGACGCCCAGTTGGTGTCCAAGAGAGCCGCCCCGCTCACGTTGGTGGGGCCACCGGGACTCGAAGAGCGCCTCAAAGCCGCCATGGAAATCCTCTTTGCCGGCTCGTCCAAAGTGGAGCCAAACTTCGAACTGCGTTTCGTCGAGCTGAAGGCTCGAACACCGACCCGCGTCGATGGAATCCAGGTCACGGCGTTTCCGGCCGCTCATTTCAGCGGAGCGCCCTCGTACAGCCTGCGCGTCGAAGTCGAGCAGAAGGTGTTCGTCTACTCGGGCGACACCCAGTGGACCGACACCCTGATCGAAGCTTCTGCGGACGCAGACTTATTCGTCTGCGAGTCGTATGTCTTCGAGGGCAACGTTCCGCTCCATAACAGCTATCGCACGATCATGGAGAACCGCCCTCGACTCAGTTGCAAGAAGATCATCCTCACCCACATGAGTGATGACGTGCTCTCACGGGCTCGAGAGATCGAGCTACCGATGGCAGAGGACGGGCTCTGGCTCCGCTTGTCATGACGCTCGTGCCGCGCTGGACTAAGCTCCAGCCCATGCTGGATTTCTCGGGCCGCGAAGCGGTCGTCACGGGCGGAACGGGTGCGCTGGGCAGCGCCGTCGTTGGGCGTCTCATTGCGGCTGGCGCCACCGTTCACGTTCCTGTCTTCGCAGCCAACGAGCTCGACGGTTTTGCCTATCGAGCGGATGCCGCGGTGAAGCTTCACGAGGGCATGGATTTGAGCCTCGAGGTGGACGTCGCTCGACTCTTTGCTGAGACGCGCGCTCTCTACGCGAGCATTCACATTGCAGGTGGGTTTGCGATGGGGCCGATCGGCTCCACTGGCCTCGACGTTTGGAATCACATGATGCGCATGAACGCGACGACCTGCTTCCTTTCGTGCCGTGAGGCGGTCAGGACGATGGACGGGCGTGAGGGGCGCATCGTCAACGTCGCGGCGCGTCCGGTGCTCGCGCCCACCGCGCAAATGACCGCCTACTCGGCCTCGAAGGCCGCCGTCGCGGCGCTGACACTTTCCCTCGCGGAGGAGCTCTCGGATTCTTCGATCTGGGTCAACGCCATCGTCCCCAGCATCATCGACACGAAGGCGAACCGCGCCGCGATGCCCGATGCGGATCACGGCGCTTGGCCCAAGCCCGACCAAATCGCCGAGACAGTCGCGTTCCTCGCCTCGCCGCAAAATTCCGTCACTCGGGGGGCCCTCGTCCCGGTCTATGGCAAGAGCTGACCGCGCGGGTGCTCCGACCGCTTTCGATGATGTAGTATCGGCGGGATGAAGTACACGCATCTTGGTCGAACGGGTGTGACCGTTTCGCGGATTTGTCTCGGCTGCATGAGCTACGGAACGCCGGACTGGCGGCCTTGGGTCCATGATTCAAAGGCGTCTGCGCCGTTCTTCAAGCGTGCCATCGAAGTGGGCATCAACTTCTTCGACACGGCCGACATGTATTCGCTCGGAGTGAGCGAGGAAGTGACCGGCAAGTGGCTCCGCGAGTATGGCAACCTCGATGAGATCGTCATTGGGACGAAGGTGTTTTTTCCGATGAACGGTCGACCCAACATGGGCGGGCTTTCACGCAAGCACATCCAGCAAGCCTGCGAGGACAGCCTCCGCCGTCTGGGCGTCGACACCATCGACCTCTACCAAATCCACCGTTTGGATCCCGACACGCCGATGGAAGAAATGCTGGCCGCTCTCGACCAGCTCGTCACCCAGGGCAAGGTTCGTTACATCGGTGCGAGCTCGATGTACGCCTGGCAGTTTCAGCGACTGCTCTCGATGTCCGAGCGCAACGGCTGGGCGCGCTTCGTCACGATGCAAAACCACTACAATCTCGTCTATCGCGAGGAGGAGCGGGAGATGATGCCACTCTGCGAGGACGAAGGGATCGGGGTCATCCCTTGGTCGCCGCTTGCTCGCGGCATGCTGGCAGGGACGCGCCGCAAGCTCGGGGACAGCTCCACCAGCCGCTCCTCGACCGACGGCCTCGATCAGATTCTGTACGATCAGCCCTCGGACTGGGATGTCGTCGAGGCGGTCAAGAAGGTCGCGGCCGAACGGGGCGAGCCGGCTGCTCGGGTCGCCCTGGCCTGGCTGCTCTCGAAGCCAGCGGTGACGGCTCCGATCGTGGGCGCGACCAAGCTCGAGCACCTCGATGATGCGATCGCCGCCGCCGAGATCGAGCTCAGCCCGGAGGAGGTCGCGATCCTCGAAGCGCCGTATCGCGCGCATCCGGTCAAGGGCTTGGCGGCCCCGAAGAGCTGAGAGAGTCCTCGTCAGCCCTCATCGAGCTCGGAGCGCAGGCTTCGAATCATCAGACGCTCGTAGAGCCTGGGGGCGAGGCGCGAGAGAACCGCGCTGGTCTTGCCGACGGGCGTCAGCACTAGGCGTCTCCGCCCGGCTTCGGCCGCCTTCAACACTTCCGCTGCCACTTCGTCGGCATCGCCCAGCTTCCCGACCTTGGAGCGCGGCCGCGAAATGCGTTTGCCGTCGCCCCCGAGCGTCGACGCTTCCAGGCCGGTTTCGACGAACGAGGGGCAGACCATCAGCACCCCGACGCCCTTGTCGGCCACCTCGGCGCCCAAGCTTTCGAACAGGCCGTGCATGGCGTGCTTCGAGGCCGCGTACCCGCTGCGTCCATAGAGCGGCGCCAATCCGGCGATGCTCGACACGGCGATGATTAAGCCGCGGTTTTCGACCAGGTCGTTCATGCAAGCCTGGGTGCAATGAATGGCCCCGAAAAGATTGACTTCCATCACGCGGTGAAAGACTTCTGGCCGTGTCTCGGCGAACGCGCTTCGGTGCACGATGCCGGCGTTGTTGATGAGGACGTCGATGCTTCCAAATGCGTCGCGAACGGTGGCCATCGTCGAGGCGACCTGCGCCGGGTCGGTGATGTCGCAAGGAAGTACGACCGCTTCGATCCCCAGTGCGTCCAGCTCCTCACGGGTTTGGACCAAGGGGCTTCCGGATAGGTCGACGATGGCGATCTTCGCCTCCGCAGCCCCGAAGGTTCGGGCGAGCGCGCGTCCGATTCCGCCCGCGCCGCCGGTGATGACGACCGTGCGCCCGCGAAATTCACGCCGAGCCAAGAATACCTCGCGCGCGGGCGTAGAGCTCGAATGCCTCGCGACTGCTGAGCTTTGGAATGTAGCCGTACTCCTCTTTGAGGCGCCGGTTCGAGAGCACCGGTCGATAGCGCAAGAAGTTCACGCGTTCGGGCCCGTTCTCGGTCAAGCCGACGCTCTTGAGCGCCCAGAGAATCGACTTCACAAGCGACGCCGGCAGCGGCACGTACGGCTTCTTGAGCATCTTCGCGATCTCGCGCGGGGTGAGCGCGCCGTCGCCGGCTTGGTTGTAGACACCGACCTTATCGGAAAAGACCGCATCGACGAGGCAGGCGACCAGGTCCTGGTCCCAGATGAAGACGAAGGGGGAATCCGAGCCCATGATGCCCAAAATAACAGGTTTTTCGAACAGATCGGTGACCGGACTGTGCACGTCTGGCCCGACGACGGTGCCAGGGCGGAATACGAGTTGCCGAAGCTCGGGGCGCTCTTCGCGCCAGCGCGCCAACATGTCTTCGACGATGCGTTTGTGCTTCGAGTACTCGAACTCATCGTTGCCTCGGAGCGGATCGTTTTCGTCCAACCAATCGGGATTGTCGGGATGATATCCATACGCCGCGCCACTCGAGGTGACGATCAGCCTAGTCGCCTTGGCTGCTTCGCAGGCCTCGAGGATGTTCTGAGTGCCGAGGACGTCGACGCGGTATGCCAAGTCCTCCGGTGCACCTTTGGGCGCGCGAACGATTGAAGCGAGGTGGACGACAGTGTCGATCCCGTGCTTGCGAAACAATTCACCGAGCGCAGGGTCGCAAATGTCATCCTGCTCATAGACGACGCCCGCGAGGAGTTCGCTCGGCTCGACCTCAGTCCAATCGAGCGCGACCAGCGCCGAGAGATCATTCCGACGCTTTGCCAGTGCCGCGACGCAGAGGCTGCCGACATAGCCAGCCGCCCCGGTCACCAGGACCGCGGGGCCTGCCCCCATCAGGCGCCGGGCTCCTGGTGCATCGCCTTGAACTCCTGAAG
>CAMYMX010000269.1 GCA_947259605.1 uncultured Polyangiaceae bacterium
CGATCGCGGATGTCAGTGTTCCGCTCACTAGGTTCACCTAATTTAGGCCTAATTAGCACATAATTTAGTGCTAAATTTTCCTAAGTTGCTTGACCCTAGGGTGGTTCGGTCATAGCCTGGTTGAGGAACGGCGCGGTGCGCGTGCCTCCCCCGGCGAGCCAAATCATGACCTACGACCCAGAGGCAAACGAAGCGATGCAGAAGCCAAACGTGTTGGCTGCATCGGCCTCTGATGCGAGCGACCGAGACCGGGCTGTGAAGCCCAAGGCGAACAAGAAAAGCGGCAACAAGCCGAACAATGTTCGCAAGATTCGGATTGAACGCATGATGTCCAAGGCTGAGTTGGCTCGACGCGCGAACCTATCGGTGTTGACGATTGATCGTGTCGAGAAGGGTTTTGGATGTCGGATGGACACAAAACGAAAGATTCTCGAAGCTTTGGGTCTGAGGCTCGCCGATCGGGTGCGTGTGTTCGGTGAGGAGGAGTAGCGTGCCTACATGGCGTCTGAGGGGAAGAACTTAATCGGCGTCGACATCGGTTCGAGTGCGATTAAAGTTTGTGAAATCAAAGAGGGGCGACGGGGAGTTCGAACCATCACCAGGTTCGGTTATCACCCTCTTCCTGCTGAAACCATCGTAGATGGTCATATCATCAACTCCAGCGCCGTCGTGGAGGGGCTCGAGAAGCTGTTTGCAGGAAGCAAGCGGCGAAATGTAGCGCTCAGGGCCAGCGGCCACAGCGTGATCATCAAGAAGATCTCCATGCCGCTGATGACAGCAGCGGAGCTCTCCGAGCAGATCAACTGGGAAGCCGAGCAGCACATCCCGTTTGACCTCGACGAGGTGCACGTGGACTACGAGGTTCTTCACGAGCGCGCCGATCACGGCCAAATGGACGTCTTGCTCGTCGCGGCAAAGAAGGAAGAAATCACCGATCTCACGAACCTGGCGATGGAAGCTCGACTTCGTCCCATGGTGGTAGACCTCGACGCCTTTACCATTCAGAACGTTTTCGAAGCGGGTTACGGCGGCGCGACGCAGGACGAAACGACCGTGCTGGTGCACTGCGGAGCGTCGACGACCACCGTAAACATCCTCGCGGACGCTACGACGGCCTTCACGCGAGACATCGCCAACGGTGGAAACTCGATCACCGAAGAGATTCAGCGGCAGCTTGGCATCGGTCGAGACGAGGCCGAGTCCTACAAATGCGGCGGGGAAGGTCGCGGAATCGTTCCGCGCGAGGTGCCCGAGATCGTCAACCAGGCGGTTGAGCAGCTCGCAGGCGAGATTCAGCGCTCGCTCGATTTCTATCTGGCAACCAGCGGTGACCGCGAGCTGAGCCGGATCTGCTTGTCGGGTGGTACCGCGAACATCCAATCCCTTCTCGATATCCTTCAAGAGCGCGCGCAGGTGCCCGTGGAGGCGCTCGACCCCACACGTGTGGCCGATGTGGACGAGAAAGCCGTCGCGGAGCTGCAGGGTCGAGCGTCGCAAGCCGTGGTCAGCATTGGCCTGGCACTGCGCAAAGAGCGGGAGCGCAACTAATGATTCGCATCAACCTGCTACCGACCGACAAGAAGAAGCGCGCACGCCGCGCGCCCGCGTCGCCTCTTCCGACGGGCGACCTCAACTTGAGCACCTGGGGCATGGTCTACGGGGGCGCGATCGCCGTGTGGCTGGTCGTGCTCGGTATCCTCTACTTCGCCCAAAGCGGGGAAATGGATACGATCGCCCAGGAGAACAAGACGCTCGAGGCGCGCCGGGACGAGCTGATGCGCAAAACCAAGGGCTTGGCCGAGGTCGAAGGCCGCCTCGAAAAGAGCAGACGACTCGAAAAAGTGGTCCAAGACCTCGAGAGGGCGCGACGAGGTCCCACCCGTGCGGTCATGGAGCTTTCCAAGGTGCTCAGCAGCCCGGGCGGCCCCACGATCAATCCGGCCGCGCTCGAGCGAATGCGGCAGGAAAACCCGCTTGCCGGATTCAACGAGTCCTGGGATGTACGCAGGCTCTGGATCTCTCGCTTCGAGGAAGTCGAACGCGATTGCAAGCTCACGGGGATGGGGCGCTCGAACGAAGATGTTGCCGAGTTCTTGCGTCGGCTCACGCTTAGCGAGATCTATGACGGGGTGACTCTCCAGCGGACGCGAGCAGCTGCGGACCCGGATACGGGCCTTCCGATGGTGGGCTTCGATATTACCTGCAAGGTGAAGTACTGATGCCTAGTCTCGAAGATCGATTCATCGCCATCCCGGGCTGGGGCAAGGCGCTGGTGCTTGTCGGCCTGCTCGTCCTTCTCAGCATCGGGTATTATGCCTTCGTCTACAGCAGCATTTCGGGCGACGTTCAGCGCGGCCGTCAGACCCAGACGCAGCTTCAGGATCAGATTCGGGACGCCGAACGGCGCGAAAAGCAGTACCTCGATCTCACGCAGGAGCTCGCCAACCGAGAGGTCGCAGACCGGCAGAACCGGCGAATCCTTCCGGAGAACGCCGAGATCGCCGCATTCCTTCAGGATCTCAACCGCGTCGCCGAGCTCAGCGGTCTGACGATTCGACTGGTTGAGCCGCGACCTGAGCAGCGCGAAGAGCTGTACGCGAAGATCCCGGTGGTGCTCGCACTCACGGGCCGATTCCACCAGATGGGGAAGTTCTTCTACAACGTGAGCAAGCTCGATCGTGCGATCAGCCTGGAGAACATCCGGATGACGCAGCCAAAGCTAATGCCGTCTGGTGAGATGCTCATCGACGTGGATGTACGCGCGACCACCTACCGGCGTCCGCCAGCCGAAGGGAAGAAGTAGCCAGCCATGAGCTCCAACATTCGAGTTTTCGCATTTGTCTTTCTCGTCGCCGGTGTTGCGGTAGCGGGCTGTGGCGACAATGAAGACGAGTTCGGCACCGGTTTTGGACTGGGCCAAGGCACCCAGGGAGATGCTGACGAAACCAAGTCGGGCTCCGGCGATGCGGAGGCGGCCGAGGTGGATTCCGGTCCAATCGTGTACAGCGACGAAGATTTCGCAGAGCTCGACATCCAGAATCGCGATCCGTTCCGTTCCTACGCCAGGGCGTTTCAGGCTCAGTCGGCTGCGCCTGCGCAGCGTCGTGTCCTCTTGCCCAGCACGAGCTTGGACGAGATGAATCTGATCGCGATCGTGACGGGCATCGCAACTCCGCGGGCGATGCTCACCGATACCGCGAGGGTAGGACATGTGATCCGTCGAGGTGATTACATCGGTCGTCCCGAGGTGGTACAGACCGGAGGTTCAGAGGGAATGCCAGTCACACTGAACTGGCGTGTGGATCGAATCCGTCCAGGTTCGGTCGTTCTGACCCGTGAAGACCCCACTTCGCCCGACAAACCACCGTTGACCCGTGTCATGCCGCTTCACGAAGGCGGCGAAGCACCGCAGTTCACGACGCCCTAGTCGCCGAAAACTTTTCGCGCAGAAAATCCGTCGTTTTCTTGCCCCGGCCATCACTAGCGTTCGATGATTAACGTCAGCTGGCAGAGGAGTCAGGAATGCGTATTCATTGGGGTCTTGCAATCGCCTTGGGAGCAACTTTCGTATGGGTCAACCTGGCCCAGGCGGCAGGGCCGAAAATCGAGAGTGTGCGTATCGACGGCGCGCGTGACGAAGCACAAATTTCGATCGATGGTTCGTTCGACAATCCGAAGTATGCGGTTCGCACGCGAGACGACGGTCGGCTCATCATCATCGACATCGAAGATGCAGCGCTACCGCCGGGCGGAATCAGCTCGACCGGAAGCACGTCTCTGGTAGCTCGCACCATCGCGAGCAACACCGCACAGGGCGCTCGCATCGAGCTGATGCTCACAGGCAAAGCAACGTACCGAGCGCGTGCCACGGAGAGCGGCATTACCGTGAAGCTTCGTCGCGGCGAGGGTTCCACCGCGACAAAGGCGAAGAGCTCGTCGGCTTCAAAAGGGCCGAAGGTCGAACGCATTCGTCTCGAGCAGAAGGACGGTCGCGACCGCGTGGTGGTCGAGCTTGCCGGTGCCCCGGAGTTCCGAGTCTCCACGCGCGCAGGTGCGCCGCCTCGACTCGAGGTGCTTGGCGCCCGCATCGACTCCAGCGCAAACCGACGCATCGAAGCGCCCCGCGGCTCGCTGATCGGGTCCGTCGAGCTGGAGCAGAAGGGTGACCGCGCGGTAATCGAGGTCCATGGTTCGGAAGGCGCCGCCGGCACCGCGATTCGCTCGGGCAGCCAGATCGTTTGGATGTTCTCGCCGATCAAGAGCGACACGAGGCCGCACACGCGGACCATCGCCCGTGAAAAGGACTATGCGGCTGAAGTGGATGGGCCCGAAGTGGCGGGCTTCCTCAGCAAGATGCCGATGCAGGCGGGTGGTAAGACCAGCCGACGCTACTCGGGTCGTCGCATCGACCTCGATTTCAAGGACGCCGACATCCACAACATCCTTCGGCTGCTTTCCGAGGTGGGTGGGGTCAACGTCGTCACGGCCGACAACGTCGGTGGTACGGTGACGATCCGAATGCGTGACGTCCCGTGGGATCAGGCGCTCGACGTTGTGCTGCAGGCAAAGTCCCTCGGCATGATTCGTCAAGGCAATCTGCTCCGCGTCGCTCCCCTTGCTCAGCTCGAGCAGGAGCGCGAGGCCGCCATCGCCCGCCAGAAGCAGCAGCAGCAGCTGGCTCCGCTCGAGACGCGTCTGGTACCGGTCAGCTACGCAACCGCTTCGGAGCTCCAGCCTCGCGTTCGCGAGCTGCTCACCGAGCGTGGCACGGTGTCCGTTGATACTCGTACGAACATGCTGATCGTTCGCGATATCGTCGGCCAGCTCGACGACGTGGAAGATCTGGTGCGGAGTCTAGATACCCAGACGCCGCAGGTCCTGATCGAGTCGCGGATCGTCGAAGCGAGCAGCACCTACTCACGGGACATCGGTATTCAGTGGGGTGGCAACGCCGTCATGAGTAGCGCCACCGGTAACCCGACCGGTCTTCGTTTCCCGTCTGACATCGGCATCGCGGGCGGCGCTCCGACCAACGATGCGCCTACGAGCGGACTCTCACCCTTCAACCCAGGCGTGACCAATCCCAACTTCGCGGTGAACCTGCCCGCGGTCACGGGTAACGGGGCCGGTGGTGCCCTTGGCTTGGCCCTGGGCAGCTTGAGCGGCGCTGTGAACCTCAACGTTCGTCTCAGCGCTGCCGAGGCGGCCGGCTCCGTGCGCATCATCAGCTCCCCACGAATCCTGACCTTGGACAATAACGAGGCGTCGATTTCTCAGGGTACCTTGATTCCGTTCTCACAGGTCAGCGCCCAGGGCGTTAACACGGCGTTCCAGGAAGCCAAGCTCGAGCTCAACGTCACGCCACACGTGACCAGCGACGGTTCGGTGGCCATGGACGTCAAAATCACACGTAACGAGCCAGACTTCGGTCGAACCGGCGCGAACGGTGACCCGACGATTCTGGAGCGAGAGGCCCAGACGCAGCTCCTCGTCGACGATGGCGATACCGCCGTCATCGGCGGCATCTACACGCGAAACACGGGCCGCAACGTCGACCAGGTACCGTTCTTTGGCGACATTCC
>CAMYMX010000270.1 GCA_947259605.1 uncultured Polyangiaceae bacterium
TCCAGTTCGGTCACGAGTCGGTGCAAGGTGTCCTCGAGCTGATCGAGAAAATCCGCGAAGCGGTCGGTAAGGAAAAGTGGCCCTTCGCGGCGCACACCCGAGACGAGAAGATCGACGCACGCGTCAAAGACGTCGCGCTCGCGAAGGTCATCGAGGCCTGCAACATCGCGGAGAAGCACCCGCGCTACGGCCGCTTCAGTGAAATCAAAAAGGAAGTCACGGCCGAGCTCGCCGGCGAGTTCCCGGACTCCGAAGGCGACATCAAGAGCGCCTACGAGGACCTTCGCTACAATACGATGCGCGGGCAAGTGCTCGACGAGAAGCGCCGGGTCGATGGTCGTGACTACAAGACTGTCCGCCCCATCGCGATCGAGGTGGCCCTCCTCCCGCGCGTCCACGGGTCGACACTGTTCACGCGCGGCGAGACCCAGAGCATCGTCACAGCAACCCTCGGCACCCGTCAGGACGAGCAGAAGATCGACGGCCTCATCGGAGAGTACTGGAAGCCGTTCCTGCTTCACTACAACTTTCCGCCCTACTCGGTCGGTGAGACGAAGTTCCTTCGTGGCCCTGGCCGCCGGGAGATCGGACACGGAACCCTCGCCGAGCGCGCGCTGACCAAGGTGCTCCCATCGCGCGAAGATTTCCCGTACACCATGCGAATTGTCTCGGAGATCACCGAATCGAACGGTTCGTCGTCGATGGCAACCGTGTGTGGCGGAAGCCTTGCGATGATGGACGCGGGTGTTCCCATCAAAGCGCCGGTCGCCGGCGTCGCGATGGGGCTCATCATGGAAGGCGAGAAGTACGCCGTCCTGACCGACATCCTGGGTGACGAGGATCATCTCGGCGACATGGACTTCAAGGTCTGCGGAACCGACAAGGGAATCACCGCCATCCAGATGGACATCAAGATCGCGGGCTTGAAGCAGGAGATCATGCACGAAGCCTTGGACCAGGCGCGCGAAGGCCGACTCCACATCCTCGAGAAGATGAACGAAGTGATGGCGAAGCCTCGTCCGGAACTCTCGAAGTACGCGCCGCGCATCGAGACCCTGAAGGTCAAGCCCGACCAGATCCGCGTGGTCATCGGACCGGGTGGCAAGATGATCAAGGCGATCACCGAGCAGACAGGCGCCAAGATCGACATCAGTGACGATGGCACGGTCAGCATCGCATCGCCGGATGGCGAGGCGCTCAAGAAGGCGATCGAAATCATCGAAAGCCTCACGCTTGAGCCGGAGATCGGCACGAAGTACAAAGGCATCGTGCGTCGCGTCGAGAACTACGGCGCATTCCTCGAGATTGCACCGGGTAAAGATGGGCTGCTCCACATCACCGACATGGACTGGGGCTTCGTCGAGAAGGTCGCAGACGTAATGGACCTGGGTGACGAGGTGGAGGTCATGATCAGCGACATCGATCGTGAAGGCCGCATTCGACTCTCGCGCAAGGCGCTCCTCGAGAAGCCCGAGGGCTACGTCGAACCAGAGCGGAAGGAACGCCGCGAGGGTGGCGGCCGCGGACGTGACGGCGATCGAGGCCGAGGCCGAGGTGGACGCGATGGAGATCGCGGCGGCCGAGGCGGACGCGATCGGGATCGTGGCGGCCGGGGTGGCGCGCGCGCGGGCGGACGTGACGGCGACCGCGATCGTGGACCGTCACGCGATAGGGATCGGGATCGGGACCGCGGCAGGGACCGCGATCGGGACCGTGAGAGCAGCCGCGAGGGTGGAGGCAGCCGCGAGGGTGGAGGCAGCGACCCGGAGCGAAAAGACTAATGTCGACCCTGCGCGTCTACAAGATGCGCGCCAACGCGGTCATACCGCGGTACGCAACGAGTGGCGCGGCGGGGATGGACCTCGCCGCGTGCCTCGACGATCGACTCGTCATCGCGCCAGGCAAAACCGCGCGCGTGCCGACCGGATTGAAGATCGAGCTGCCCGCCGGACACGAGGGGCAGGTCCGCCCTCGTTCCGGCTTAGCCGCACGTCAGGGGGTCACGGTGCTCAACGCACCGGGCACGATCGACGAAGACTATCGAGGCGAGGTGCAGGTGCTTTTGATCAACCACGGAAACGCCGACTTCACGATCAAATCAGGCGATCGCATCGCCCAACTCATCGTGGCGCAGGTGAGCCGAGTCGCAATCGACGTCGTAGATGACGAAACAGGGCTCGGGGGGACCGAGCGCGGTCGCAGTGGTTTCGGCAGTACCGGGATTTAGAGCGCGCGGTCCATCAGCTGGGCGATGGTCGTCTTGGGCGCAGCACCGACGTGCTGCGCAACGAGCTCACCGCTCTTGAAGACCATCAGGGTCGGAACGCCGCGGATGCCATACTTCGAAGCGGTGCCAGGGCTCTCGTCGATGTCGAGATGGGTCACCTTGACCTTGCCAACATACTCGTCCGCAAGTTGATCGATGAGCGGCGCAATCTGCTTGCACGGCCCACACCAGACCGCCGAAAAATCGACGAGCACGGGGTCGTCGGATTCGAGAACCTCCGTGTCGAAGTTCAGGTCGTTTACTGCGTGTACGTTTGCACCAGCCATCTCAGCTCCTCTTGGGGTTGTTCGAGATGCTGTAGTTAAGGACGCAGCGTCCCCTTGTCAACGTGGCGCCTCGCGCGGCTACCGCGTAAACCCCCACCATGGTAGGCTTTTTCGTGACCTGCCACACGCCGTTGGGGGCCTCGAGACGACCATGAAAGCCGGCCTTTTCATCGCCACTGCACTGCTCTACGCACTCGCCTGCGTCCTTTATCTGTTCCTGTTGACGCGTGGTTCGGACAAGGGGCAACGAGTGCCCGGGACCGTGTTCGTGGCCGCCCTTGGCGCGCATCTGGCCTTCCTCTTATTGGAAGCGCCAGCCCCTGGCGAGTTGCCGCTGGCCGACATCGCGCAGGTTTTGAGCGTTTCATCTTTCGGCATCGGCATTGCGTTTCTGCTTGCTTCCTATCGCTTCG
Source organism: uncultured Polyangiaceae bacterium (assembly GCA_947259605.1). Classification (GTDB taxonomy): domain Bacteria; phylum Myxococcota_A; class Polyangia; order Polyangiales; family Houyiibacteriaceae; genus SG8-38. The sequence goes on from CAMYMX010000270.1 coordinate 2,967, forward strand.
ACGTCACGATCTTGGGCGCGTTCGTTGCCCCGCTGTCACTCATGCTCTTTCTCGCATCCGGACTTGGCAGCAGCTACGCGCCGGTGCCTCCGAGAGTGCAATCGGTCATGCTGACGCTTCACATCGCGGCCAACGTGGTCGGCTTGATCGCGTTCGCGCTCGCTTTCGTGGCGGCTGTCGCGTACGTGGTTCAGGAAGGGCTTCTTCGGCGCCGCCAGCTGAGCGGGGTCTTCCAGCGACTGCCAGCGCTCGACGTCCTCGATACGATGGGCCTGCGAGCTGTCTTGGTGGGCTTTCCACTTCTGACCTTTGGCATGATCACGGGCACCTTTTGGCTGCTGCGTGCCGGCGGCTCGGAGTTCTACGTCAGCCAAGCGCTCGGGCTGGTGGCTTGGGCCATCTTCGCAGGCGTCATCGTCCTTCGCGTCGCTGCAGGCTGGCGGGGCCGAAAGGCCGCGCTCGGCACGATGATGGGCTTCGTATTCACCCTGCTGGTTCTCGCCGGGTATGCGCTCCGCGCCGCAGGAGGCAACGCCTGATGCGCGACTTCGTGGTCGTCGGCCTCTCGCATCGTACGGCACCCGTGGAGGTCCGCGAACGCCTCGCCGTGGCGCCCGATCGCCTCGCGCAGGAGCTCCGCGAATTCGCTAATAGTGGACGCTTCGACGAGGCGCTACTGATCTCGACCTGCAACCGTGTCGAGCTCTATGCGACCAGCGTGGATCCGGTCGCAGCCTCTAAGAACGCAAAAGAAGCGTTTACCGGGCGCCTATCCGAACCAGTCGGGGATGAGGTCCTCTATCAGGAGCGCGGCGTCGATGTCATCCGTCACGTCTTTCGGGTCGCGTCGAGCTTGGACTCCTTGGTCGTTGGAGAGCCTCAGATCTTAGGCCAGGTGAAAGAAGCCTTCGATGCCGCGAAAGGGGCCGGCACGGTCGGCACACTGCTCGGGCGCTGTTTCACGCAGGCCTTTGCAACGGCCAAGCGCGTTCGACGCGAAACCGGAATCGCGGAGGGCACGGTGAGCGTCAGCTCGATTGCATGCGAGCTGGCCAAGAAGATTTTCGGGAACCTCGAAGGCCGCCGGACGCTTTTGCTCGGCGCGGGCGAAATGGGGGAGTCCGCCGCGCGCAGCCTCCGGCAGACCGGAACTCAACTCCACGTCGTCAATCGCAGCGAAGAACGCGCACAGCGGCTCGCCGAGGTCTGTGGCGGACGCGCGGTTCCCTACGAACGACTCAGCGTGGAGCTCGCCGATGCCGACGTCGTGATCGCTTCGACCGCGAGCGAGAAGTTCATCTTGACTCCGGAGCTCATGAAGGGGGTCGTTCGAACCCGGCGGCATCGGCCGCTCTTCATCATCGATATCGCCGTTCCCCGCGACGTCGATCCGCGGGTGGGCAACATGGACAACGTATTCGTGTACGACGTCGACGACCTTCAGCAGGTTGCAGAGGAGAATCTCTCCGTTCGAGCACGAGAAGCCACGCGGGCCGAGCAGATCGTCGAAGAAGAGGTGGAGGCGTTCCTGAGCTGGCGTCGGTCGCTCGAGCTGGCTCCGACCATCGTCGCGCTGCGCAAGCGTTTTGGGCAGATCGCAGCCGAAGAGCTGGAACGGGCCCTGCCTCGACTCGATGACGCCAGCGCGTCCGACCGCGCGGTCCTCGAAGCGATGAGCCGATCTCTGGTGAACAAGCTGTTGCACCAACCGATGACCCAGCTCAAAGCTGGCGCCGGCGAGCCCGACGGTGCCCTTCTCATCGACGCGGCCCGGCGCCTGTTTGCGCTCTCGGAGGAAGAAGCGGTGGCCGAAGAGGCGGCCGCGGAAGTCCCGAAAGACGCCAGGGTCGGGCAGCTGGCCGCGGCCGCTGCAACCGGGTCGACAGGCGAAACAAAGTGAAACTACGCATCGCAACGCGCAGGAGCAATCTTGCGCTCGTCCAAACACGTTGGGTCGGCGCCCAGCTTCAGGCTCACTTTCCCGACCTCAGCGTTGAAGAAGTACACGTCAAGACAAAGGGCGACCGTATTCAAGATCGTCCACTCGCGCTGGTCGGCGGCAAGGGCCTATTCGTGAGTGAAGTCGAGGCGGTGGTCGTCCGTGGCGAGGCGGATTTCGCGGTGCACTCCTTGAAAGACGTTCCGGGCGACGTTCCCTTAGCCGAAGGGATGGGCATCCTGAGCGTGCCCGTCCGCGAGGACCCGCGCGACGTTCTGGTCACCGTCGACGGGACGGATTTGGCCTCGTTGAAGCGAGGCGCGAAAGTCGGCACGACGTCTCGCCGCCGCGTGGTGCAGTTGCAGCGCCAACGCCCCGACCTCGGCTTCGTGCCGCTCCGGGGAAACATCGAGACACGCCTCCGCAAGCTTCACGAAGGGCAATGCGATGCGATCGTATTGGCCGCGGCGGGCCTCGCGCGCACGGGCGTGCTCTCACAGACGCCCCATGTGGTTTTGCCAACCGATCTTTGCCTGCCCGCCGTGGGTCAGGGAGCGCTGGCGATCGAAGGCCCGCTCGCCAACGAAACCCTGCAAATGCAGCTCAAAGCGATCGAAGATCCGACCGCGCGCATTCAGA
>CAMYMX010000271.1 GCA_947259605.1 uncultured Polyangiaceae bacterium
GTGCCTAAAAAGACGATGCGGTCCTTCAAAAGCCGGCTGTAAATGTCCCAGGCTCGCTCGCCACGGTGGGTTTCTTCGATGATGGTGATTGCGCGCGTCGCAAAATCGTCGCTCATGCGTTGAACCTAGTCCTTCTGGGCGCCCCCGCAATCCGGATTTTGAGGAGCGGGGTTCGGCGCTATGTTGCTCAGATGCTGCCGCCCGCTACCGAGATGCTCCGCCAGTTGATCGCGGCGCCTTCGGTTAGCTCGCCAGACCTGCGTTTCGACCAGTCGAACCGCGGGGTCATCGACCAACTGGCCGAGTGGGCGGCCGAGCTCGGCTTCGCCGTACGGATCGAGTCACTCCCCGGAGACTTGGGCAAGGCCAACCTGATCGCCACGCTCGGGGAGGGTGAGGACGGGCTCGTGCTTTCAGGGCATACCGACACCGTCCCCTACAACGCCGAGCGCTGGACCGACGACCCATTCGTGCTGACCGAGCGGGAGGGCAAGCTCTACGGGCTCGGCACCGCCGACATGAAGGGCTTCTTTGCGGCGGCGCTTCACGCGGTGGAGCGCTTTGACCCAGCGGCGCTTCGGCAGCCCATCACGATACTCGGCACTGCGGACGAAGAGAGCACCATGAACGGCGCGCGTGCCCTGGCCGAGAGCGGTGAGCATTTCGGACGCTACGCGATCATCGGTGAGCCAACTGGCCTGCAGCCGATTCGAAAGCACAAGGGCGTCTTCTACGTGCAGGTCGCGGTGGGCGGCAAGGCCGGACATGCAAGCAACCCGGCGCTCGGCGTGAACGCCATCGAAGGACTGCAGCGGGTGCTCGTCGCTCTGCAGTCGTGGCGGGACACGATCGGCGATCGTCACAACGATGAGGACTTCGAGGTGCCGACGCCGACGCTCAACTTCGGTCGCATCAGCGGCGGCGACAGCCCCAATCGAATCTGCGACGAGTGCACGCTCGATGTCGACGTTCGATTGCTGCCGGGGATGGAGCGACAAGCCGTGGTATCCGAGCTCCGCGACGTGGTCGCCAACGAGCTCGATGGAGGGCCCTGGACGTTCGACCTGCGGGCAGTCGGCGGTTACGCGGACGCATTTTCGGGGCCGACGGATGCTGCGTTTTCCGAGGCCGTCGAGACCTTGTGCGGGTGTTCAGCCAAGAGCGCCCTCTTTGGAACCGAAGCTCCGTATCTCGCGGAATTGGGGCTGCAGACACTCGTCCTCGGCGCAGGCGACATTGCCGTGGCGCACCAGCCTGACGAATATGTCACCATGGCAGCAATCGAGCGTGCCACCGACGTGTACGCAAAACTAATTCAACGCTTCTGCACCGACGCGCCATGAGCACCAAAGTCGACCCATTCGTCCAACACTTCCGCGCGAGCGCGCCCTACATCCATGCGCACCGCGGGCGGACGTTTGTGATCATGTTTGGCGGTGAGGCGGTGGCTTCGAAGGACCTGCGGACCCTCCTTTATGATGTCGCGCTGCTCCATTCGCTTGGCGTACGCATCGTCTTGGTGGCCGGCGCGCGCCCTCAAATCGACGAAGCCTTGGCGCGGCGCAGCGAGGAGTCTCGATTCGAAGGAGACTTGCGGGTGACCGACGAGGTGGCGCTGCAGTGTGTTAAAGAGGCGGTTGGCGCGACGCGGGTCGAGCTCGAGTCGCTTCTCTCGATGGGTCTTCCGAACTCGCCGATGTCCGGCGCGCGGCTGCGGGTGGCGACCGGCAACTTCGTGATGGCGCAGCCGGTAGGCGTCCTCGACGGCGTCGACTATCAGTACACGGGCAAGCCGCGGCGTGTGGATTCCGAGGGCATTCGGCAGCGACTCGATGATGGCGCGATCGTCGTGCTCACGCCGATCGGCTACTCGTCTACCGGAGAGGCCTTCAACATCAGCAGTCACGATGTGGCCTCTGCAGCCGCCATTGCGCTCGGCGCCGACAAGCTGATCGGCCTGCTCGAAGGGCAGGGGGTCTTCGATGCGGAGGGTCTCAATCCGTCGCAGCTGACTCCGCACGAGGCCGAGCGCTATCTTCATTCGGGCCGCGATCTGGGTCACGACGTGGAGCGCCACCTCGCTGCGGCCATCGAGGCCTGCCAGGGCGGGGTGCCGCGTGCGCATCTGGTGGCGCGGCAGAGCGACGGCGCCTTGCTTCGCGAGCTGTTCACCCGAGACGGGGTTGGCACGATGGTGACCTCCGAGGCCTTCGAGGGGGTGCGCCCGGCTGTGCGAAGCGACATCGGCGGCATTCTCACCCTGATCGCGCCGCTCGAAGAGCAGGGCGTCTTGGTGCGGCGTCCACACGAGATGCTCGAGAACGACATCGACAAGTTTACGGTCATCGAGCGCGACGGGATGCTCGTCGCCTGCGCTGCGCTCTACGCGTATCCGGGCGAATCGATCGCCGAGCTTGCCTGCCTCGTGGTCCATCCCGACTACCGCACCTCGGGCCGCGGCGGTCAGTTGCTGCAGTACCTCGAACGCCAGTGCGGAGCCCGAGGTTTGCGTCGCCTGTTCGTGCTCACGACCCAGACCTCGCACTGGTTTCGGGAGCATGGTTTCGACAACTGCGAGTTGGATGAGCTTCCCAAATCGCGGCGCTCGCATTACGACCAAGGCCGCCGGTCGAAGATCCTGCTGAAGCCGCTCGGCTAACGCATCTCCGCCAAAGCACAAGGCTTTCGGTTCGCGCTTGGATGCGATTGCGAATCGTGCTACTCGTCCCCGAATTCGCTTAAACGGGACATGATTCGTCGTTGATACGCTCAAAATGAAGCAGGCTGAGCTCAATCCCCGCCAGAACCTCGACGCTCCTCCCCGAGACGAGGAGATGGAGGAAATCGTCGGGCAAGAGGAGAAAGTCCTCGCCCGCGTCCACCGGACCGCCGCGGCCTCGCGTCCCACGCACCGGGGTCGCCTCATCGACTACGACGCCGAGCTCATCGCGCTCCGCGACCAGATTCGTGAGGCGCGCCTCGAAGACATTCCTCCGCTGGTCGAGGAGATGGAACGGCTTCAGCAGGTGGCGCAGCGTCGGGCGAAGGTGACCGAAGGCACGGTCGACCCGATGTCGCCGTACTTCGGCCGGATGATTCTCGAAGAGGAGGGGCGCAAGCGCGAGATTCTGATCGGCCGCTCCACCTTTCTCGATCCCAAGACCGGTGTGCGCATCGTCGACTGGAGGGACGCGCCCGTGAGCCGGGTGTACTACCGTTACGAAGAAGGCGACGACTACGACGAGATCTTCGGCGACCGGGAGGTCGAGGGCGAAGTGCTGATGCGTCGAAATCTGTCGATCACCGCAAGTAAGCTGCGGCGCATTGGCACACCGCAGGGCACGTTTCGGCGTTCGCGCGACGACGTATGGAGCCGCATGGCCGATCTGACCACGAGGCTTTCGGGGGGGCAGGGCGCGGCCATGCGCCCCGAGTCGCACCATCGGCCCGGCGAGCTCGGCATTGGCGACGACGATCTGCGCGAGGACAAGCATCTCTCCGAGATCACCGCGCTCATCGATCCGCGCCAGTTCGACCTGATCAGCCAGCCAACCTCTGGGCTCGTCGTCATTCAGGGCGGCGCCGGAAGCGGGAAGACGACAATCGGGCTTCACCGGCTTGCCTACCTCGCATTTCAGGATCCGCAGCGCTTCCGTTCGGACCAAATGCTCGTGATCGTGTTCAACGACGCCCTGGTTCGGTACATTTCGCGGGTGCTTCCGGCGCTAGGCGTCGAGGAAGTGCCCGTGCAAACCTTCCAGCTCTGGGCCGAGCAACAGCGGCGCCGTCACTTTCCGAAGCTCACCGCGCGCTACGTCGAAGACACGCCGACGCACGTCATCCGCTTGAAGAAGCATCCAGCGATGCTGCGCGCGATCGATCGGTACGTCGCGGATCTCTCCGAGCGGGCCGAATCGGAAATCCTAAACGAAGCAAAGCGAGGCGAAGGCGGCGATCGGATAGGCCGCGTTTGGCGTGGCACGGCGGCAGAGCCTCTGGGCGTGCGGCTCGAGGTCCTTTCGCAGTGGCTTCAGGACCGTGACGGGGATGCCCAGCAGGTGGCCCTTGGCACCCGGCACGCCGTCGGGCGCATCTGCAGCCGGTGGACGAGCCGCACGCGCGACGTCGTCACGGCCTGGGCCGACCTGGTGACCGATCGTGGCCGGCTGGTGCGCGCGTTCAAACGTTGGGCACCCGACGCGCTGAGCGACAAAGAGATCGAATGGGCGCACTCCTGGTGCAGCCGCCATTCGACGGCGGTCTTGATGGCGTACGAAGAAGCGCTCGAAGAAGACGAAGACAAAGAGGCGCGCAGCGTGGGCGTCGATGGCATCGACAACGATGAGCCCGCGGAGCTCGACCGTGAAGACGATGCGCTGCTGCTGCGAATCTTCCAAACGCTTCGGGGCCCGCTCTCGGGGCGGCGGGGTCCGCTCGAGTACGAGCATGTTTTCGTCGACGAGGCGCAGGACATGAGCCCCGTCGAATTGGCGGTGGTGCTTGACACGGCGACCGAGCAGCAGAGCGTCACGCTTGCCGGGGACATTGCGCAGAAGCTCCACCTGGACAATGGGTTCAGCGATTGGCGGCACGTGCTCCAGGAGCTGAAGCTCGACCACATTGAAATCGAGCCTCTGAAGCTGAGCTACCGCTCGACCCATGAGATTCTGGAGTTTGCGACCGAGGTGCTCGGCCCGCTTCGGAACGAAGTTTCGGGTGAGGCCACCCGCTACGGTGCGCCGGTCGAGCTGTTTCAGTTCGGCGGAAGTGGGGAGGCGGTCGGCTTTCTGTCCGAGGCGCTTCGGAGCCTCGTCGCGTCCGAACCCCTGTCGTCGATTGCGGTCATCGCCCGCTACCCCGAGCAGGCGGACGTCTACTACAAAGGCCTTCGGCACGGTGAAGTGCCAAACCTTCGTCGCATCGCCGAGCAGGATTTCCCGTTCCGGCCGGGCGTCGATGTGACGGACGTGCGTCAGGTCAAAGGCCTGGAGTTCGACTACGTGGTCATCGTGGAGTGCAATTCGGCTGCGTTTCCGGTTGATGACGAGTCCCGGCACCTGCTCCACATCGCCGCGACCCGGGCCGCTCACCAGCTCTGGGTTTTCTCGACCGGAAGCCCGTCGCTCCTGTTGCCCGAGGCCCTGGTCCGAGCCTCCAGCTAGCTCGTTTTGCCCGCGATTGCGGCTTGGAGTTGCAGTCTTCTGGCGGGTGTGTAAGATCACGACTTAGCGGCGCTTGCGGCCTACACCGGGATCCACGGTAGATCGAGCAACGACGCCGCTCGGGGAAAAGACGCATCGCGCCTAGTTCCAAGTAGGTCCCGCTAGCCTCCAACGTCATTCGATGGCTGACACTGCGATCCAAGAAACGGCAGACCAAGAAGTCGCTCCCGAGGCGCTTCCTGAGGAAGCTGCGCCTACCTGGCGCGAGCCCACGACGTCCGTCGGCAAAAAGCTCGCGTCGATGAGCGACCGGGCGATTCAGCGGGTAACCGGCGGCAATGCGTTCTTGCGCGGTCGCCTCTACGCGCGGCGCAAGGCG
>CAMYMX010000272.1 GCA_947259605.1 uncultured Polyangiaceae bacterium
AAAACTGTGCCTTGCCCCAGCAAGGTTTGGTCCCGTTTGCCACCCCAGATCAAAGCGAAGTGATCTCAGATGATTATCGGTGGAGGCGGTGGGAATCGAACAGCCGGCGATTCGCCTGATTTCGACGATTCTCGAACGGTTTCGCGGACAGGTGTCGATGAGAACACGTCCAAAGAACACGAACAAAACGCGTTGCCGGACATTCTTATGACAATGTCACAAATCCCGGATGTGAATCGGGAGCTCGCAGAGGTCGGTGCGAAGTTCGCGGTGTTCGAGGCGCTTCGGCGGAAGCGTGGGCGTTAGCGTCTAAAGGCTTTTCGCGAAGTGCTCGCCACGCGACTGCAGCTACGGCATAGCCGGCGTTGCTGTCCAATTCCCGCCACAGGCCATCGCGCTTTCCGCGAATGTCCCCGACGCCATCCTGGCGCTGTCGAACGTACCCGTGATTGTATTCGAGCCGTCAATGACCTCGAACGATCCTTGCTCGATTTGAACGTCGTTTTTGGTCCAGAGCGATCCGCAGCCCGTGATCCCCACCTGAATGGCGAAGCTTTGACAGTCTATGCCGTTGGCGCTGATCTGGGTGCCCGCCTCGTTTACGATGAAGCAGATAGGAAGCGATCCGTTCCCTCCGGTCTCCTCGCCCGTCCAAACCCCCGCGCTCGGCGAAATCGCCCCGCTGCCACCCGAGCCGCCGTTGCCTCCTGCGCCAGCGTCGCCTCCGGATCCGCCGTCGCCAGCCGATCCACCGGCCCCGGCCGAGCCGCCGCTGCCTGCAGAGCCACCGCCGTCCGTGCTGCTGCAGCCAAGCGCTGGAACGAACGTCAACGCCAGGACACACATCCTAAACGAAATCAAGTCCCGCATGACAATCTCCAATCCACGAGGAGACCGTGCCACTGAGTCACGGTTTCGGGTAGCGGTCCGCCCTAAGTCGTTGCTTGCCGATCGGTACAGAATCATCGGCCTCTGTGGCTCAACTCGCCCGTTTGTATGCAGATGTAAAGAAGCGAGCCGGTTTCGGGCGATCGGGTCACTGGAGAAAGGTGGAGTCCGACGCGATCGGGCCGAAGGCTTCGCAGGAGGAAATAAAATGCTCAAGAATTTGATAGTTTGGTTGCCTACGCTTGGCATCATGACCCTGCTCGGCGCCTGCGGCTCGGATAGCGTTGGCAGTAGTGCGGCCACGGTGCAGGAGCGAATTGATCGCTGTCACGATGGGTATGCGTCGTGCGATGGATCATCGGACGATTGCGAGGCCGGCGCGATGGACTGCATGAACGCCGTCCACGGGAACGGCGCCAACCAGGACGACGTCGCCGGGCGTTGCGATGCGCTCTATGAGCTGTGCTCGACCAAGACCGAGGATCTGGCCTTCTGCGAAGATCTGCGTCAGGCGTGTTTTGACTGCGTTGATCGTTACGATGACGACCATGGCGGCGACGACGGCGATAGCGACGACGGCGACGACGGCGACAGCGACGATGACGATCGATGCCGTCGCGACCATGACGAAAAGGATGGTAACGACGACGACGACGACGACGATCACGATGACGATTACGATGACGATTACGACGACGACGACGACGGCGATGACGACTACGACGACGATTACGACGATGACAACGACTGCGATCCAAGCGGTAGCGGCGGCATGTCCGGAACCGGCGGCAGTGGTGGCATGACCGGAACCGGCGGCAGCGGTGGCATGACCGGAACCGGCGGTAGTGGCGGCATGACCGGCACGGGCGGAATGGACGGCACGGGCGGCATGACCGGAACTGGCGGCTCAGGTGGCATGGCTGGAGCCGGTGGATCCGGCGGCATGACCGGAACCGGCGGCACCGGCGGCGGCGTCATGGGAGTTTCGTTCGCCTTAGACATTCAACCGTATTTCGAAGCGGGCCAGGCGAACTGCGTGCAGTGCCATAGCGGTGGCGGCCCGGCTGGCGTCGACTTGGACAGCTACGCAAACATACTGGCAGGCGGAGACGGCTTCCCGCTGGTTGTGCCCGGGGATTCGTCCGATCCGTCCGGTGCCCTCATCCCACAGCTCAACGCAAACCACCGCAACGGCCCCGACGATGCGGGCTTCGTCGTGATCCTCAGTCAGTGGATCGACGAAGGCGCGCTCAACAACTGAACCGCTGAAACCCGAGTAGGGACCCGAGTCCGCTCGCTATGGGGTCCCGCGGCAAAACGAAGGGAGAGCTCGGACTCGCTCCCTTCGTACTCTAATTGGTGGAGCACGGCTTGGTCGTCGGACTAGAGCTCGCCGCCATCGACATCGTCGTCCACGCCACCGTCCTCGTCGTCGTCCACGCCACCGTCCTCGTCGTCGTCCACGCCACCGTCCTCGTCCTCGTCCTCGCCCGCGTCGTCCTCGCCCGCATCGACGCCGCCATCCGAGACTTCGAGGAACGGGCGAAGCGTGGTTTCGCCACAACCCAGCAGCCAAAGGCTTGCCAGCACGACCGTGATCCAACGCCAAGTCATCGGAAATGCACCTCCAAACCAAGCCCGGCCTGTGCGGCAAAGGGACCCAAGGACCCGACCTGTTGCGTGCCAGCTGCAACGACGGCCTTCGGCACCAACGCCCCGACCTCCCCTTGTGCGCGGAGCCAAATGCGGTCGGTGAGCCCTATGCGAAGCGCGATACGCCCGGCGGGAAATGCGAGCCAGACCCGATCGCGCTGGCCTTCGAGGTCGGCGGGAGTGGCTCCGCCCGTTCCGTTCGCGCCGAGTCGTGTGGCTGCAACGCGCGCGGCAAGCGCAAGATCGACTCGCTTGGTCACGACCGGATGGTACGCGATGGCCGCACCGAACTGATCGACGCGCAAACTCGTCTCAAGCGGACCGGCGTCGAGGCGGCGCATGTACGGCTGGATCGATGCGAACGCCTGAACCGACCAGTGGCGGTGAAACCGATAGCCGAGGTCCAGCGTCACGAAGGCCAGGGGCGCGACGCCGCCCGGCGAGAGCAGCACGTCACTCCCAATTCCAAGCCACCAGACCGACGGACTAAAGGGAACCTGCTTGGGGACGTTGGCGATGAAGCGTTCGGCGCGGATGCGCTCACTCACGTAGACCGGCGCGTTTGAGTCGTCGTCACGCACCAGGACGACGAACGCTTCCTCGCCCAGGCGCGAGCCGTCCGGGTAGAAGACCTCGATGCGCACCGGCTTCGACTGACAGGCCACGACGGCCTGTACCGTCGCATCGGCAAAGGCGCGCCTCCGTACCCGACGGGTGCGACCATCTACCGACACAGCCGCGGCCGCCAGCCCGATCTGTTGCAACTCGGCGCGCGCGCGTTCGCAAAGCGGCCCCGTCTTCGCATCGGAGACGACCCGCGTTTCGGCCTTGGCGGGATGGCTCACCGAGAACAAGAGCGCGACCAAAATGGTGGGCGCCTCTCTCACTCGAGCACCGTGGTGGCCAGCGTCGCGTGTGGGCCGTTGGGGTAGCGGCTCAGGTATTGCCGGGCCGCTTCGCGCGCGCGGTCTTGGTCCTCGACTTGATGATAGGCCTCGACCAAGCGCCCTGCGGCTTCGCGGGCGAAACGACCGCGGGGCTGTTCGCGCACGTAGGTCTCGAACCAGGTTGCGGAGGCCCGGTATGCACCCGAATGAAACTGCATGCGCCCGAGAAGAAAGGCGGCATCCGCGGCTGCGTCCGTTGCGGCAAAGCGTGACCGGACGACGCTGTAGATGTAGCTGGCCCGCGGATCGCCGAGCTCGCGCGCTGCGGCGCCGAGGTCGATGAGATCGTTCGGACCGGCGCGCCAGATCGCCTGCTCCACCTGGTCCGACCCGAGCTCTGTCAAGAGCTCGCGGTGCTTGCCTTCATCGAGCAGCGCTTGCCAAGCGGGCTGGGTGGGGGCCGCTTCGGTCGCCGCGTCCGAGCTCGCAGGCTCCGCAGGCGGCTCGGGCTCCTCGCGCTGAGTTGCCTTTGGCGCGGCCTCGTCTTGTGCCGGTTCCGACTTGGCCTCGGCGCTTGGCTCCTTGGGTGGGAGCCGGAGCTCGAGCGGCGGCGCGGACGGTCGGGGGGGGCTAGTTCGCGGAGACGCGCGAACCGGTGGCTCGTATGTTGGAGCTCGGCTGGGCGTGACGGATTCGTTCCGCTCCCGCAAGGCGGGCGCCGGATCTTCGATCGGTGGCGGCGGTTCGGGCAAGGTCGCGGGCGCGAGCGTCCGGTGCATCTGATCTCCGCTACGTAGGACACGCTCGGGTGCGTCCGGCCCGGCCACGCGGACCTCTCCTTCGAACACCTCGAGGTCGAAGGTTTCTGGCTCAGGCCGCCATCCCACTCGGAAGCTGGTTCCGGTCACACGCACCACGAACGGCCCGGCCTCCACCAACCATCGCGTGACCGTCCTGTGACGAACCGACACGGTCGCCTCACCGCGTTCGAGCCTCAAGGTGGCGCCGTCGACCCTCAACTGGCGGACCCGCGCGCGTGCGGACGGAGCGAGTCGGACCTCGGAGCCGTCGGTGAACGCGATGGACATCGGCCGGTCGACGGTCGCGGCGACCGAACGGTCGATGCGCCGCGATTCCGCTTCGCCCTCCACTCGGTAGGCGAGCGGCGCCGTGGCCCTTGGCCAGAGCGCCACGAAGGCGAGCGCGATGGCTGCCATGGCGCCGGCCCAGGCGAGCGCGGGGGCCCAGCGAGCAGGACGCACGATGGGCGACGCGTCGGTTGCATCCGAGACGAGCTGCCGACGAATGGCCGCGCGCCGTCGATCGTCGGCCAAGGCTTCGTCTTGAATCCGCGCGACCTCGGCGCCGAGCTCCTCGAGACGCTTGCTCATGGCAGCCTCCCCCAGCGCGGCGTTTCCAACAGCTCTTCGTAGAGCGCCTGGTCGGTGTGGCGCGCTCCGTTTAGGAAGGCGCGGTCGGATGCTTTGAGCCATCGCTTGAACGTCGCCAGAGACACCCCGCTCGCATCGGCAGCCTCGGGGAGCGTCATGCCTTCGATGTATCGGAGTGAGAACGCGACGCGATGATTGGGACGAAGCCGGTTGAGCACGGAGAAGACCCGCTTCAACAGATCGTTCGCCTCGGGCGGCGTCGAGGGCGATGGATGGTCGGGGAGGCTTTCCTCGGGCAAGAACGAGAGCCAGCCCTGTCGCCGACGTCGTCTGATCATGCCGCGGGCGATGAACACCGTCATGCGCGTGAGCCAGCCCTTGAGCCGCGCCGGGTCCCGGAGCTTGTCGATGTTGCCCAAGGCCTCCGCAAAGACATCGTGCAGCAGGTCTTCGATCTCCGGGTCGTGGCCAAGCACCCGGACCAGCAGCCGCTCCACGTAGCGACCGTACGCGTCGAAAAATCGGGTCGGCGCTTCGGGATCTCCCGACCTGAGCAATTCGACAAGCGCTGTATCGTCAAAGACGGACTCCTCCACCGCGGGCTGTCCTGCCGCTTTCTCGTCAAGCCAACCCATGGCGTCTGAAACGGACATCTGCCCGCTCATTATAGGACTAGTGTCCGCGAGGCCTCCAGACGGCTCATTTTGTGTGCGT
>CAMYMX010000273.1 GCA_947259605.1 uncultured Polyangiaceae bacterium
TCAAACCGATACTCATCCGCGCGTATTCGATGACGTGAAACATTTGCCGGATGCCGTCGTGAACGTCACCGAGCAGCAACCCCCGACACGGACCGCTGGCGCCGAGCGTTAGCTCGCAAGTGGCCGATGCGCTGAGGCCCATCTTCTTTTCGATGCCTGTGACGACTGCGCCATTGCGCTCCGCAATTCGGCCCGTCTCGTCGACCCAGTACTTTGGCACCACGAACAGACTGAGGCCTTTGGTGCCCGCCTGTGCGCCTTCCGGCCGCGCCAACACGAGGTGAACGATGTTCGCAGGGCCGTCGAAGTCTCCGTTCGTGATGAAACGCTTCGTGCCTTCGAGCTCCCAGACATCGTCCTGAAGATGCTTGGCACTGGCGCGACCCGCGCCAACGTCGGAACCTGCGTCAGGCTCCGTGAGCACCATCGTCGCACCCCAATGGCCGTCGACCATATTGTTCACGTACCGCGATTTCTGTGCGTCGGTGCCGAGCTTGTCGATGAGCGCGGCGACGAAGGTGCCAAGAAGATAAAACGTGACGGCCGAGTTGCCGCCCCAAAGCATCTCGAATGAGGCCCAACGAAGACTCGGCGGCGCACCCACGCCGCCCAAGTGCGCAGGCAGCTCGAGCCCTTGCCAGTCGGCATCGTAGAACGCTTCTACCGCGGCTCGAACACTCGGCGGCAACGTGACCTCACCATCCTCGAGAGTGAGCGGAGTCCGGTCCCCCGGCTCGAAGCTTTCGGCAAAGGCCCCCTTCGCCAGCTTCTCCACCTCGAGCAACACGTTGCGGGCGGTTGCTTCGTCCATGTCCTCGAACGCCCCAGTGCCCATCACGTCCTGGGTGCGGTTGTACTCGAACAAGTTGAACTGAATGTCGCGTAAGTTGCTCTTGTAGTGGGCCATGAAACTCCTCGGTCGACTCAGCGGGACACGGCGTCGAGCTCTGTCGCTCTGCCTAGCGGAGTGAGCGCATCTGAGCAACCGTCTGGGTTTTGACATGGGCTCTCAGCGTGAGCCTGATGAGGCAAGAGAGCAGAGCTCAGGACTTGGAATGGCATTCGGAGGAGGCGCGGAGCTGCGCGATGACTGCTCGCCCTTCGGCGGCCTTGCGAAGGATGAAACGCCAAGTACGCACGGAAGACGCGGAAGGAATTTCCCAGGACATACTCTGAAAACCTTGGCGATTGATCGGCGAGCTCCAATCCGCAGAGCCGTCATCGTCAAAGTCGATCTCGACAAAGAGCATGGCGCTCGGCTCCACGTCGGCGATGAGCTCGATTCGAACGCAGTTTGGCCCACGCTTGGCGCGCTGAGAGATCACGACTGGGGCTCCGACGAGCTCGATGGCGTAGTCATAATCGTGCCAGGTCGGCACTTGTCGCACTTCGCCCTCCTCGACTTCCCATTCGCAGGGGTTCTCTCCACACCAGAATTGAAAGCCCGGGTCTTCGAGGATGTCGGTTTCGCAATAGCTGCCCGTCGTGACGAGAAATGCGGAGAGCAGGACAAGTAGTGTGAATCGGTTCATGGGTTCCTCTTGAATCGTCCGGTGAAGCCAGCAATGAGCACTCCGCCTCCGCTTTGATGCCGGTCACCGAGAAGGTTCTCGAGCGACGGCGCGAAGAAATAGCCACCCTGCAAGAAGAATCCGAAGTGCTTGGCCACCATGCCCTCGATGCCGAGCAGGCCCACCACGTTGTAGCTGACCTTGAACTCCCTGTGCCGGACCTGGCCTGAGTCCGCGCTCGTCCGGGTGTACAGATGGGAACCGGTGAAGGTGGGTCCGACGCCAAACTGGACGTAGCCACGAAAGCGTCCGTTCCGCGTCGGCACAAAGGCGCGCGCATGAACGTCGAGCGACCAGGAGTTCCAGTCGAATCGGTCGTCGGCGCCGAGACCGCTCGGCCGGTACCAGACTTGGTTGTCGAGCAGGTTCGTCTGCAGGAGCAGACTGAAATACGGAAGGAGGATCTTCTCCACGGCGAACGACATACGGTAGTGCCCCCCGTCGCTGGGCGAGTAGCCGAAGGCATCCAAGCGACGTGTGTACGCTGTGTCAGGCGCCCAGCCTGCGCCGAAGCCAATTTCGAAGCCCCAGGTCTGCCCGTCGGCAAAGCTTTGGTCCGCCTGGACGGGCGCTGCAGAAAGGAAGCAGGCTAAGCCAATTGGTATCGCAAAGATCGATTTGCAAAGCATGCTCCGTACGAGTGCAAACCCCGTGCCGTTAGAATCTCACAGCGGTTTTCATCGAATTCGGTGACCAACCGTGAATGCGATTCACAACCTGTTGCCGAGAGCCACTGCCTGGTCCAGCCATACCGCGACACGACGCGGCCAACCACGGTACGGTTGTTGAGAGCATAGCCGAAACAAATGCCGTCTCCGCGCGCGCCCCGACGCGACATGACTAGCTAGTACCGCGCAATTCGGCGCTCAGCATGAGCCCGACGGACTAAGAGAGCTAGCAACGAGAAAACGAGGATCCATCGAAGGAATCGAAGGTTGTGCGCGATCGAAACCATGTTCATGGGCTGCGGAGCTTGTACCCGAAACGGGCCGAACCTACTATCCAGTCATCGGAACGTCGGAGCTCACAAAGGAACAGGAGAAGACGCTCGCGACGCCTCGCATGAGGTACGGGCTTCTCTCGCGCATGCTCTTTGTCGGCATGGATTTGTTCTACGGGCGCAAACGGACCCTCTCAAAGTTCAAGGTACTCGAGGTCATCGCTCGCGTGCCCTACCAATCCTGGGAACAGGTGTCCTACATCGCCATGACGCACAAGTACCGAGAGCCGGACTTCGCGCGGCGGATCTTTGATTTCATTTCTGAGGCGCGACACCAGCAGGACAACGAGCAGTGGCATCTGCTGATCCTCGAAGAGTTAGTCCATCGCAAGGGCGTCCGGGAAGGCTTCGTGCGGTACCGCCTCCTTCCCCAGCTCATCGCCTTCTTCTACTACCACGTCAGCTGGCTTCTCTACGTGATCCAGCCTCGGCTGAGCTACGAGCTGAACGCTCACTTCGAAGATCATGCCGAACACGAGTACATGGAGTTTGTGCGCGAGAATCCAGAATTGGAGGCGACCCCCTTCTCGAGCGTTTTCGAACGAGACTACGGCTCGTTCGAAAGTGAGGCGGACTTGTTCCGGCGCATCGGTCTCGATGAACGCCAGCACAAGGAAGAGAGCGTCACTCGTATGGAGCAGCCACGCTTCAATTAAGACTCATTCCGCAAGGATGACTGGCACGCCCGGCGTGCAGGCGCCGATCGAGAAATGTATCCAAGGCTCTTGGGTCGCCGTCAGGCCAGCGGTCCCAAGACGTCAACCGGGGTGAGGTTGTTGAGGTTGTTGTCGAACCGATCCGCGCTGGCGCTTTTCGCCTTGCCTTGTGTATCGTGCTGGTCATGAGCAAGTTTGGCGGCTCAGACCGAGGTTCAATGGGCGCCCGGCTTGGGTGCTGCACGAGGAGCAATACCGCGTCGTGTTCGGGTGCTGGGCGGCGAGCCGGCTTTTCGGTCAACCTCGGTCGGGTCTGTTCATCCGACGTCGATGATGACGTTCCCTTTCTCGTGCCCGGTGTCGACCAGCCGGTGGGCTTCTTGGAGGCGTTCCAAGGGGAAGCGGCGGTCGACGACGATCTGGAGCGCGTCGTCCTTGATGAGCTCGGTCACGAACGGGAGCGTTTCGTTCTTGTTCACCGACATGCCGCCCACGAGGCGCTTGCCACGCCCGAGTGGTGTCCAGAGCCCGTGGAAGACACTGTCGAGTGAGATCACCGTTGGAAGGTAGATCCCTCGCTCCACCAACGCGGTCTTGCTCTCAGCGAATGAGCTGGCGCCCACCGTGTCGAAGACGCCTTCCCAGGGACGATTTCGGGCAACGTCCTCATGGGTCGGTGGCCGCTTGCGCTTCGGCCATTTCGCGGGTGAGATCGAGGACGCCGCTGACCACGATGTGTGCGCCGGGCCCGACGCCGAGCGTCCAGTACCGCCTGAACCATTTGCGAGCCTGCTCGTCGGTCGTTGCGGTGCGCATGAGACCCGACAAGAGCGTTCGCCGCTCGTCGATTGCGCGAACCGAAAGCGAGTACACCGTCTTCGCGTAGCCGGGCTCGGCGAAGTCGCGGAAGCCCTCGGGCGCGACTTGCGCGTAGGTGATGGCCGGTCGCCAGAATTTTCCGACCATGCCTAGGGCCAGCTCGTCAAGAGGGCGCTCACCGAGTAGGACCCAGCCGCCCTCGCCGAGGCTGAGCTTTGTCATGTCGAGCAATCGCAATTGCGTTGGAGCCTGTGGCGGTGCTTCACCGTGCAGAAGTTGGCCGACAATTTCGGGCAAGGCGCGAAGCGCACCCAGCAAGCCAACCATGGGTCGCGTTCGGCCAACCTCGATCAGGTCGACCTGCATCAGAGCATCCCAGGTCGTTCCGACGTCCGCCTCTACGACGGTCGCAACCGCATCTGAAACGTCATAGACGGGAAGGAATTCGTCGACCAGCACGGTCGGCAGTATGTCACCTGAGTGTCGACGTGTGAAACCGTACTAGGTTGGGAATCTTTTGTGTAGGAAATTTACCAATCTTGCATCGGTGTTGTCCCGGACATCCATGCCCACTCCACGTCAGTCATGAACCAGGTGTAGGATTCGATATCGCTAACGCCCCAGTTACGAAAGCCCCTGACACTTTGGAAAAGCACGTCGGCGGTCTCGGTCGTGCTCCGGATAGACGGGGATTTTCTCCAGCAGCGCGTCGAGATTTGGAAGGTGTGAATAGGCTACGAAGGCCCCCTCGAAAGCGGCCCGCGATGGCTCGTTGCCCTTATCCGCGACCTCTTTCAGGAATGCGTGGTTGATGATCTTGCCATCAACGTACCCACCCTCGTAGTCACAGAGATCCTTGCGGTTGATAAAAAGATCATTCTGCGTCTTGCGTCGATTGAATTCGTCATCAGTCGCGACGATCGGGAAGTCCACATCCGAATCCGGACGGGCAAACCCCTTAGCCACCGACCCTCCGATGATCAGGGCGCTGAACCGGGTGTCGTCCCTGTATTCATTCACGAGCCGATCGATGGCACGGCGGTGGTGGGCTTGGAAACGCATACGGCAAGTGTACTCGGAGTAGTACTTGGGTGACTTGTGCGGCTCGCTGCCCTACAACGCGGCTCCAGATGAAGTGGACCCAGCGCATCGAAGATCCGAATGTGTGGCGAATCTATCGGGCGACGGTGGGTCTCAGCGTGGCTTACGGCATGGCGCTGTCTCTGCTAGCGATCTTTCTCGACGCCAAGGGGTTCACAAAGAGCGACATTGGCAGCCTCGCCATCGAGCGCTTTGGCGCCAAAGAGACACTCGTCGCCTGCTTCTTTGGCTACGCCACAACCGTAGTCGTATTTCCTTTTCTCGATACCTTCGCCTCGATCGCTGCGGTGCGATTCTTCGACGGCGCGTTCTCGGTGGGAATCTGGATCGGCTCAGAGACGATGCTCCTGTCCCGCGCCGGGGAACGAAACAAAGCGT
>CAMYMX010000274.1 GCA_947259605.1 uncultured Polyangiaceae bacterium
CGCCCCGCCCACCCCCACCCGTAATCCTCCCTGGCGCGGCATTCGCTTCGCTCTGCCTTGCCGGCGCTTCGCGCCGGGCTTCGCCCTTCGGGCTCGCGCTGCCGCCTGCCGTTTGGGGGGTGGTTGCTCCTGTCTCCGTGTGGAGGGGCGTCGGCGAACGCGACGCGGGGGTTCGGCGGCGTGTGAGTGACAATCGGCAAGACAGCAGCCAGCCCCGATTGGCGCGAGCTCCGAGGGGCGGCTTGCGTGGCCCCAGGTCCCCAGCCCCTCCGGCCACCTTTGCAAGCCGCCCCGTCCGTCGAACCCCCACATCGCGTTCCGCCGTGCCCCGGTTCAGTCCATTTCCCTGAACTGCTCCTCTTCCGGGTTCTCGTCCGCGTCCAGAAAGGCCAGGTCTCTTTGACTGTAGATCCGACCGAGGGAATGGCGAATCGGAACGAGCAGCGCGATGAAAAGGGGGAACAAGACTCCGAACGATGACTCCTTCACGAACCAGAGTACGGCCAGGCAGGCGAGCTGCACGAGAGTGAAGCTGTGAAGCACGGTCCGGGAGACGCGCCGAATGTAGTGTGTGGGCGGATACAGGGTCGGATCGGTGACCCAGAGCTTGAGGCGGTCGACGAACTGATTGCTCCGGAGGGACGCGATGCCCATGAACAGGAACAAGCCGAACACGACGGACATCGGAATCGCGCGAAGCAAACCCAGCACGAGCAAAGAAGCTCCGATCAAGAGGTGAACGACGAGCGGCGTGAGTCGGTTCTCCATGACCGAAATGATGTGCTCGCCGCGGGCGTGATGGCGGACGGTCGCCAGGCTTCGAGTGTGATTGAGCGATCGAACCGTCGCGGCCACGACCCAGGGCAGGCCGATCGTCGCGCAAATCGCGACGAGTACGGCAATCACCGCCATGTCGAGGTTGTAGCCGGCGCCCTTCTTGAGCCGGTGCTGTGGACTGTTGACGAGGCGGACGGTGATGTTCTGATCCAAGAAGAGCAGCACGGCGGCCAGGCATGCGATCGGGATGGCTGCCAGCGGAAACCAACCGGGCACGTCCATCGGGTTGACTAGCCAAGGTCGCCCGCTCGTCGTGGTGAACTCGTGCGGAACCGCGAGGTGTTCGAGCTCGATGGGGTGCATCGCCCAGGCGGCGGCCGTCATCGCGAAGATCGCAATCGTCGGTCCGAAGTCCGCGAGGAACTCTCGCACGTTCTTGGTGAGAAGCGGCTTTTGCCGGACCCTGGAGAGCTGCTGGGCGATCATGTAGGTCCCGAGCGCGAGGATGAGGGCAAGAAGCTCTCCGTTCGTCGCCTCGTCCTGACCGAAGATGTCGCCGAAAATGTCTCGGAAGGCCTCAGTAATGAAGATCAGCGCGATCAGCGCTCCGAAAATCTCGTCGGTGAAGCGTGTGAAGTGCTGGATGTAGCGACTCATGTTGGTGACGGCCAACACCAGCATGATCACCGCCGTCCAGATGCCGATCCAGAACAAGCCGGGCAGGAAGGCAACGCCGAGCTGCTTGCAAAGAAGGTAGAGGAGAGCGAGAAAGATGGTTACCGGTCCGGTGCTCCCTAGAAGCGTCAGCGGTTGCCCGGAAAACAGCGCGTAGACCACGCCTCCGATCGCCGTCGCGAGAAGGGCCTCGACAGCGCCAATCTCACCGTCGGTCAGGAACGCCAGAAGCCCACCGAAGGCAATCGACGGTGCCAAACAGGCAAAGAACAGAAATAGGATCGTGGCCAGGCCCTTGACGTTGAATCCGTCGGTGAAGTCGCTCGCATAGAAAGGAAGCTTTCGGCGAATGTCCGCGACGAGCCCTGCGGCGAAGCCGGTGACAGGTGGCGGTATGCTGGGATAGCTTGGAACGAGCGAAGGCCTTCGCTCATCGGGCGGCGCTTCGACGTACTCCAAGTAGAGCTGGTAGGTCGCGAGCACCTGCATCGGATCATTGGCTCCGATGATCGACGCGCTGAAGCGCTCGTCGTGCAGCATCCATCCGAAAGGCTCCAGGTCTTCGTTCGGCGGAGTGGAAGCACCGTACGGAGCAACAATGAGCCAAACGTAGTGAACCTTTTCGTGATCGCTCGCGCGGACACCCTCGGGAACGCGCATGAGGGAGCAGCGGTAGACATCACCGTTCTGGGCCTCATAGCGAACGCGAAGCACGCCCACCCCGCCCCCGAGGTCATGGAGCTCTCCCTCGCCCCTCTCGTCGAGCGTGGTTTGAATCGCCCCGCGCTGGCGCTCGCTCAGCTTGCCCAGGCGGACAAGCGCATCACCCGCCTGCTCGACCAGGCCCTGCAGATCGTTAGCAGTCAGGTCGAGTAGGATCTCACTGTCGTGAAGACGCTTCTGCAAGGCCACCCCGGCCGGACCGGGGGGAGGATCCTCGATCTCGGCACAGATGGAAAGCGAGAACTGGTTTGCGCAAGACTAAGAGGCGAAAACTACGCGCCAATGCAGCGGCGGACGACTTCCATCAAGGTTTGAGTACCCCAGGCCAAGCCCTCTACGGGGATTCTCTCGTCATGCCCATGGAACATGTCGGCGAAGCGGAGGGTGGGCGGAAGCTTCACGGGTGCGAAGCCATACCATTTGGCCCCGATCGAGGTGAACGCCTTCGCATCGGTGAACCCCTGCAAGATGAAGGGAACCATCGGCGCATCGGGTGCGCGCTCACCCATCACCTCGTGAATCAATGAGTACAAGGACGACTCCTTGGGCTCGGTCACGACCGGTGGAAGCGAATGCATCACCTCGAGCTCGATGTCTTGGCCCAAGACGTCACCGAGCTCGCGGAGGAAATCATCTTGGCTCTGTCCCGGCAAGATACGGCCATCGATTTCGGCCTCGGCAAAGCCTGGAATGACGTTGGTCTTGTTCCCGGCGCGGAGCACCGTCGGTGATGCCGTGTTGCCAAGGAGCGCGCGAAATGCGCGCCGCACGCCGGGGTCGGGCAGTACGTTGAGCATCGCCGGACCGAATGTCGGATTGGCCAGCATCTTGATCAGCGGCCGCAGGGGAGCAGGCAGGTGCGATGCGATCGCACCAATGAAACCCTCGACCGACTCTGACGCGTGGCGCGGCAAGCCCTGGTTACCCAGGCGCGCAATCGCCTCACTCAATCGAATGACCGCCGAGTCCTCTCGCGGCATCGAACCGTGGCCCGGTTCGCCGGTCGCGCGCGCGCGAACCCAACACACGCCCTTTTCCGCGACTTGCACCGTGAAGAAGCTTTTCCCGGCAACTTGGATGTTGAAGCCACCGCCCTCCCCGATCGCGAACTCGCTTTGAACGAGCTCACGGTGATTCTCGCAGAGCCAAAGCGAGCCGTGACGACAACCGGCCTCCTCATCGGCCACCCCAGCGAAGATCAGATCGCGCTTGGGCTTGACTCCTTCGCGAGCGAGCCGGGTCATGATCGCAACCGACATGGCCGCCATGTTCTTCATGTCGATGGCCCCTCGACCCCAGAGGCAGCCATCGTGAACCTCACCGCAAAATGGTGGATGCTGCCACGACGACGGCTCCGCCTCGACGACGTCGAGGTGGGCGGTGAGCAGCAGCGGCGGCAGCTCGCCCGACCCTCGTAGGCGCGCGACGACGTTCCCCCGCCCGGGCGCGCTCTGTAACAGGACCGGGTCCAATCCGGCGCTGCTCAGCTCGGCCGCGAGCAGCTCCGCGGCAGGCAACTCGTTGCCCGGCGGATTGGTCGTGTCGATCCGGATCAGTTGCTGGCAAAGGCCAAACGCGTGCTCCGAGAGCTCCCGGTCATCTTTCGTCATGACTTGCGTTTGGTGTTAGGTCGGCGACCGTGATCGCGCAACTTGATCGACGGGCGACATTGGCTCAGGGTCATCGACTAGATGAGCCTATTCGAACAGCTCGGTGGAGAACCCAAGTTGCGCGCAATTGTCGACGACTTCATCGACCGATGCTTCGAGGACGTGATGATTGGCTTTCTCTTCGCTCGCGCCGAGCGACAAAGGATCAAGCGCTTCGAGTACGAGCATGCGGCGAAGAACCTCGGGGCCGACGTCGAGTACGGCGGCCGGGCTCTGGACGAAGCCCACCGTCCGCACCGGATCTTTGGCGGGCAATTCGACCGCCGCAGGCAGATTCTACTCGAAACCCTTGGGGACCACGGCGCTCCCCGCGAGGTCGTCGCGGCCTGGATTACCCACCAGGATTCACTTCGCTCGATGATCACGCGCGACCCGGATTCCAACTGCCAGGGCTGATCATGGCCGAAACCATGGAAGGTCTCGTGGTTCGCTCGACTGCCGGCTTCGTGGATGTCCGCCTCGACGGGCAAGTCGTGCAGGCACGCTTGCGCGGACGGCTCAAGAACACGCCGCGAACGACCGACCTCTGTGTCATCGGGGACCACGTACGGCTGTCGCGCCCCGACGATC
The DNA here is from genome assembly GCA_947259605.1 of uncultured Polyangiaceae bacterium. Lineage (GTDB taxonomy): Bacteria > Myxococcota_A > Polyangia > Polyangiales > Houyiibacteriaceae > SG8-38. The sequence goes on from CAMYMX010000274.1 coordinate 4,416, forward strand.
GAAGCATCGTCGTGGAGGAGGTTTTTCCTCGGCACAGCCGCTTCTCGAGACGCCAACCGGGCAAAGGTCCAATCAAAGAGGACGTGCTCGTTGCAAACCTCGACCAACTGCTGATTACCTTCTGCCACGGCCGGCCTGTGCTCAAGACGCGGCTGCTCGATCGCTTTCTGGTCATCGCCGAGCACCAGCACGTTCGGCCCATCATCGTCATGAACAAGGCGGACCTACGAGAGCCGGGAGACCCAACCTGGCATCGGACCTATGAATCCATCGGCTACCCCATCTTGACGGTGAGCGCTGGAACCGGGGAAGGAATGGATTCCTTGATCCATGCGCTGAGCGACAAGATCTCTGCGTTCGTAGGCCCCTCGGGCGTCGGGAAGAGCAGTCTGATCAATCGCATTCTTCCCGGGCTCGATCTCAACATTGCGAGCGTTAGTGACCATCACGGCAAAGGCCGCCACACGACACGGGTTGCCACACTCCATGCCCTTGCAGGAGGCGGGTTCCTGGCCGACACGCCTGGAATCAGAGAGCTGGGAACTTGGGCGCTGCCCATCGAGCACCTCGATCAGTGCTTTCCCGAGCTCAGCTCCTACCGAGAGCAGTGCGCGTTTCGCAGTTGCAGCCACACGCATGAGCCGCAATGTGCCGTCGTCGACGCTGTTAACGAGGGCGCCATCGATCCGGAACGATACGAAAGCTATGTCCGGCTCCGCGAGGAATCGAGCGCTTAGCGCTTGGCTCGAGTCAGGTCGAAGCGCGCGCGGGCTACGCTATCCGATTCGACCTTGACGTCGCGGCTGATGTTACGGCCATCGGGAAGCTTGAACTCGAACGTCACGCGCCCGAGCGGCGCATAGACCGTCTGCATGGGTGTTCGCCCGAGCAGATCGCCGGCGATGTAAACATCCGAAGGCGGCGTCGTTTCGACGTTCACGCGGCCAAAGGCCCCGGGCTTTGCACCGCCCTGCTTCCCGAGAAGCTTTGCGGTCACCCCTGCGGTCTCACCCTGGGCCACCTGGACCTTCGTCGACCAGGAGGCGAACCCCGGGGCTTCGACGCGAACCCGATAGTCTCCCTCCATCAGGCCGGTCAATGCGACCGGC
>CAMYMX010000275.1 GCA_947259605.1 uncultured Polyangiaceae bacterium
AGCGCTTTGATGATCACCTCGTCGGGCTTGCCCCAGAAGTCGTAGGTGTAGTTCTGGCCGATCGGCATGTATCCCCAGTTCATCCCGAAGACCATCGTGGGCTTTCCGTCGACGAGAAGCTGGTATCCGCGTTCGTCCTTGTGGACCTTGACCACATTGGGGCCGTCGGTCTTGCGAGCGACCGGCGCCGATCCCGGAGGGGGTGTTGCCGGCCGCTGGTAGGCCGCCGGCAATTGGGATTCAGGCGGCGCGGCGAAGTCGTCTGCCCGGGGAGTGGGCGCACCGGGCGCCGCGGGCAGGGCGGCACCGGGCGGTGGGGGCGCACCCGGTGAGACCGGGCCGCCTGATGGTGTCGGCACCGCCGTTTCCTCTCCGTACTGCTGTGCCATTGCAACTGCGGACCACAGCAAGACAAAGACGAGCGCACTGGCGATTCTCATGCGGCCTGCTCCTTCGGAAGCTTGTTGTCGCGGACGATGCGGCTGTACAGGTGCCCTGACGCCTTGATGATTCGTTCCTGGGTTTCGAAATCGACCCAAACGATGCCGAACCGCTTTGCGAAGCCAAACGCCCACTCGAAATTGTCGAGCAGCGACCACAGGAAATAGCCGTGCAGAGGCACGCCTGCGTCGATCGCGGCAAGGCACGCCTGCAAGTGGCTCTTCAGATAGTCGCAGCGCCGAGTGTCCTGCACGGACCCGTCCGGCCCTGGCGCTGTGGCGTATGCAGCGCCATTCTCGGTGACCACCATCGAGCCCGGCTCGTAGTCGGCGCTCAATCGGGTGAGCGTCCGAGTCAGCCCGTCGGGATAGACTTCCCAGCCCATGTCGGTCAGCTCGGCTGGGTCAGGCAGCGGAATGGTTCTCGGCTCGTTGTCAGCTTCAGGAATCGTTGCGCTGCGGACCACGGCGCGGCTGTAATAGTTGACGCCCAAAAAGTCGATTGGGGTCTTGATCTCCTCGAGGTCACCTGGCCGTACGAAATTCATGCCATCCGGCAATCGCCCTTCGCGTTGGTGGTACTCGATCACGTCTTTTGGGTAAAGACCCAAATAGATTGGATCCAAGAACCAACGATTGAGCTCGCCGTCGTACTGGGTCGTCGAGATCCGATCGGCCTCGCTGGGCGAAGCAGGCACGCACTCGGAAACCAGCGTTGTGATGCCCACCTTCGCTCCCGGCGAGTTGCGACGAATCACGGGCACGGCGCGCCCGTGGCTCAGCAGCAAGTGGTGTGATGCGACCAAGGCCTCGCCCCAGTCTCTTCTTCCGGGCGCGTGCACACCATAGGCATGTCCAAGCACGCTCACACACCACGGTTCATTGTGCGTGATCCAGTGCTCCACGCGATCGCCAAGCCGCGCGCTGACCGCGTCGGCCAGCTCGATAAATGCGTCTACCGTGGCCCGGTTGGTCCAGCCGCCCTCGTCTTCGAGCGCCTGCGGCAGGTCCCAGTGGTAGAGCGTGGGCCACGGCGCAATTCCAGCCGCCAAGAGCCCATCCACCAGCCGGTCGTAGAAATCGAGCCCCGCAACGTTGACCGCACCGCGCCCGGCGGGAAGGATTCGAGGCCAGGCAATGCTGAAACGGTACGCGTCCAGCCCGAGGGACGCCATCAGCGCGATGTCTTCTGGATAACGATGGTAGTGGTCGCACGCTACTTGGGCGTTGCTGCCGTCTTCGATGAGCCCAGGTTGCTCCGCATAGACGTCCCAGATCGATGGCCCCCTGCCGTCGACATCGTGGGCACCTTCGATTTGAAAGGCGGAAGTGGCGACACCCCAAACGAAGTCGTCGGGAAAAGCTTGAGCCGCCATGGGTTCTCCAGTGCAAACACCGTCAAAACGGCGAGTTGATCAGTTTGTTTGACCGACGAACCAAGTATCAATCGGAGCAAAAAGTGTCAAGCATGCCCGGGAATCAGATGAATGAGCTCGTTTTGCCCGCGAGCCAATGGGGTCAGGGTTGGCTCTCAGGCTGGACTTCAAACGCACCCACGTCGCACCCGTCGCCGACGGGTCGCGAGAAACCACGCTGGTCCGTCATCAGCGGTGTGCCGTCCGAAGCGACACAGTCTTCTGCAGGAATCACATCGATGGCGACGCTGCCCGCACCAAGCGCGTGCGTCTTGGTGGGACCGCCGTTTTCGGCAAGCGCTCCCAAGTCGAGCGGACCTTCGGGGTTATCGGTTTCCTGGCTGAAACCGCAGGTGTCACCGGGGCGTTCGATGTTGTAGCCATCGGAGTCGAACGGCGGCGAACCCGCGCAGTCACCCTCGACCAGCGTATTCATGATCGAGCGCAGGTCATCACCGGGTGTCCCGGGCTCGTAGATAGCGCTTCCCATCGGCGCGTCGTTACCGGCAATCGTGCTGCTGGTGAGCAACAGCGCCCCGCTTGTCCAGATGCCACCCCCGCGCTCCGCAGTGTTGGTCGACACGGTCGTGTTCACGAGATTGGCTGCGGCCTCCGCCGCATTCAACAGGCCTCCGCCCGACGCAACTGCGCTGTTGCCCGACACCGTGCTGTTGGTCACCTCGAGCGTACCATCTCGTTCGTTGGCAATCCCACCGCCGCTCTGGCCGGCCACGTTGTCGGCCACGGTGCTATCGATCAGCGTGAGCGTCTCGAAGTTCAAGAGGCCGCCACCGTCGAAGCCCGCGGAGTTTCCGGAGATGGTGCTGTTCCGAATCGTCGGCTCGCGCACTCCGCGGTTGAAGATACCTCCAGCCCAATTCGAGGCGTTGCCGGAAACGGTGCTGTTCTCGACCGTCAGCATCCCCGAATTCCATACGCCTCCGCCAAAGCTACAAAAGGCGCCCCCGACTCGGCATCCGTCCGCGGAGTTCATCCGGATGACGCTATCGATCACGGTCAGGCTACCGTCGCGGTTCGAAATGCCACCGCCGAACGGCGCCGTATTTCCAGACACCGTGCTATTCATCAGGGTTAGCGTCCCAGTGTTCCAAATCCCGCCGCCTTCGGAACAGAGAAGATTTGGGTCGGTTGTCCTGCACCCAGTGTCGCGGCCTGCGGAGCTTTCGGAGACGGTGGTGTTACGCAGCGTCAGCGTTCCCTCATTCCGAATGCCGCCCCCATCCTGCTCGGATTCGCGCCCGTTGGTCACGGTGAACCCGATCAGCTCCGCCGTCACCCCTTCGGACACGGAGAACACGCGGTGTGCTCCAACCCCGTCCACCGTGAGAACGCCCCCACCGTCCAGCGTGACATCGGCATCGATGACGATCTCGCGGCCGGCGATCACCGTGGTAGGACCATCGCAGTCGAAGGTGTACGGTCCGAGGCCCTCGGCAACGGCCGCCCGAATGCCGCCCTCGCTGCACGGGCATGCGCTTTGCGCGCACTCGATTTCAGGACTGCTCCCTGCGCCTCCGCAACCTGCAACCAAGAGGATGCCCAACGACGCCATGTACCCAAATGCAACGAAGCAACGCACTCCAAGTCTCCTAGTTCACGAGCCAATACACGCACTGCAAACGATGACAGGCACAACCGTGTCTTGCCAAGCCGCTTGGTCCAAGGCCCGCAATGAGTTGCATTCCGCTGCGCCTGACCGTTCTCCACAGGCGGGCTAGCCGTTTTCGGACCTGTCCGTCTGTTCGGTGCCGGCGCTGCAATCCGCAGCGTGTGTCGCCCGAGCTCCTTGTCGCAACAGAAAGCGTTCGTCCTTTACAGTGTGACGCGCTCAATTACCGTGGAGATTGCGCAGGCAGGATTACTCAACCTGGCCAGCCTGGGTAAGGTCTCGTTTTGGCGTGACGGTTTTTCGGCAACAAAGCGATTGTGGTCGGGGCGGGGCCATCACGATTCCAATGTGTGGCGCTGTGCGACGCTTCAAGCTTGGGAGGCGTTCGCATGCCCGTGAGGCATCTCACAAAGCAGGGGCACGGTCGCGACACTCGCGACGTCCTTACATTTGGGGGTTGATCTCCAGAATCGTGTCGGGTTATCCCCACCTCCTTCTCTGGTTTGTTCGATGTCCGGACAAACCTTGCGAACGAAATAGAGCCCGTGAAAACCTCACAAGGAGAAATAGGGATGTCATTTACACGAATCGCGAGCTCAGTCGCGCTGACGTGCGCGGCCTTGGCCGTCGCACTTCCAGGCTGTAGCTCAGACCAACCCGAACCAGGCGTCGGCAATGTCGACATGGCCGTCACGCTTGCAACCCCTCCGGCAGGCCCGAACGAGCAGATCGATTCGGTTGAGGTCTCATTCTGGTGCGACGGGGTCGACCCGGTCCTAGGCGTACCAAGGCCGCCGCAAAGCGCACCCGAAATCTTCACGGTCAACACGTCGACCTCGCAAGGACCGGAACCCAAGAACACCATTGGCCTCTTCGAGAAGCAGGGTATCCCTGCGGGCAATTGCGAGTTCACGTTCTCCGCCGTCTCGAATACCGGGAACACCGAGTGCAACGGCGAGATCACCGTTGCAGTCGTGACCAACGAGACCACGTCGTTCGAGGTCGTCCTGGCCTGCATTCACACGCCGCGATACGGCGGCGTCCGCGGCGACGGCACCTTCAACCAGTGTGCGGAGTACAGGCAGATCCTTGTCACCCCGACCACGCAATCGGTCGGCAATCTCGTCGATGTCCGCACCGAGGTCTACGATCCGGACGGCGTGATTGACCCCGTGACCGTCGAAGTGACAACCGAGGGTGCGTGCGGCAACGTCGCGACCGTTGGCTCCGACACAGCCGCGAGCTGCGAGACGGTCAGCGGATGCGAGGCGGTGGTCAACACCGTCGAGTGCACCGCCGTGGGCGACTGCGAAATCACCGTCAGGGTGTCCGACGACGGCTTCGACAGCTGCAACGGCTTTCTCCCCGACGGCAGCAACAACAACGCAGCCAGGCAGACGATCGCGGTCGATTGCAACACCCCTCAGGGATGCGGCAACGGAATAGTCGAGCCCGGCGAAGATTGCGATCCGCCCGACGGCGTCTTCTGTGACGAGAACTGTCAGGACATCGACCCCTGTGCGGCGCCGGACGCCTGCAACCAGAGCAACGTGTGCAGCCCCGAGGTGTGCAGCGCCGACCCAGTCGACAACACCGCGATTTGTACACCAGATCCAGGCTCAGCCTCGGGCATCGCCTGCTCACCGCCCGCCGGTGGGGTTTGCGACGGTCAGGGCAACTGCGTCGGCTGTACGGTCGATGAACAGTGTCCGGACGATGGCAACGAGTGCACCGCCGAGGTGTGTAACGCAGGAAGCTGCGAAAGCGTGAACGTTCCGGACGGAACCGAGTGCAACAACGGCGCCGGCAGCTGCCAGGCGGGCACCTGCGAATCGGGTCTGGTCTGCGAGTACGAGCAGGACTTCGAGGCAATGGTTCCAGGGGACCCACCCCAGCCTGTGCCGAACTCGCTGTCCGACGATGGATGGCTGGTCGGCGCGAACGTGTTCGAGGCAGACGGCACGACGTTCGTGTACGACTACTTCGCGTTCCCGGCTCCAAACGGTGGCGCCGGATTCTCTG
>CAMYMX010000276.1 GCA_947259605.1 uncultured Polyangiaceae bacterium
CAGGCGCGGAGTACGATCATCCGGCCAAACATCATCTTCGAGCGTTCAAGCTGGTTCGCGACAACAACATCGCGGTGACGATCCATGCCGGTGAGGCCTATGGTCCCGCATCGATTCACCAAGCCATCCACGTCTGCGGCGCGCACCGCATCGGCCATGGTTGCCGGCTTCGCGAGGACGGCGACCTGCTGCACTACGTCAATGACCATCGCATTGCGCTCGAGTGCTGTCCGTCGTCGAATGTCCAGACCGGCGCGGTCAAAGACCTTCGAACGCACCCACTCAAGCTCTATCACGACCTCGGCTTACGCGTGACGATCAACACCGACAACCGTCTCATCGCGGACACGACCGTGTCGCGCGAGCTCTGGCTTTGCCACAGCCGAATGGGCATGGATCGCGAAGACATTAATCGCATGATCATCAACGGCTTCAAGGCAGCGTTCCTGCCGTTTCACCAGAAGCAGACTATGGTGCGGGCGGTGTTCCGGGAGCTTTCCAGCGAAGCACAGGCTTCCGAGCAGCCTGGGTCTCATCCAGCCGACGCAAACGCGTAACCTGTGGCGCCAACTTGACGCGGTCTGGCTCGGCGGTCGCCTCGTCGCTGATTGTCTTCATGACTTCTACGAACTCGTCGAGGGTTTGAAGGCTCTCGGTTTCGGTCGGCTCGATGAGCATTGCGCCCTTCACAACCAGCGGGAAATACACCGTCGGCGGGTGAAAGCCGTAATCCATGAGCCGCTTTGCGACGTCCATCGTCGTGACGTGCGACTCCTTGAGGTGGCGGTCACTGATCACCACTTCGTGCATGCAGATGCGCTCGTAGGGAACATGCCAGACCTCGCCCAGGCAGACTCGCAGATAATTGGCATTGAGCACCGCTAGCTCGGTCGCCTGCTTCAAGCCTTCGGCGCCCATCTCCCGGAGGTAGGCGTAGGCCCGCACCATCATACCGAAGTTGCCTTGAAACGATCGCAGCCTGCCGACCGAAGCCGGCCGGCTGTCGTAGTCGAGGACGAAACGCCCGTCCCGCTGCTCTACGACCGGGACCGGTGCATAGGGATCGAGGAGCGCCTTGTAGCCCACCGGACCGCAGCCGGGGCCGCCGCCGCCGTGGGGGGTGGTGAAGGTTTTGTGCAGATTGAACTGCATGACGTCGATCCCCAGGTCGCCTGGCCGAGCTTTGCCCATCAAGGCATTGAGGTTCGCGCCGTCGCCGTAGACGAGGCCGCCCTTGCTATGCACGAGCTCGGAGATCGACGCCATCTCTGATTCGAAGAGGCCCACGGTGTTCGGGTTGGTGGCCATGACGGCCGCGACGTCGTCGTCGACAAACGGCGCCAACGCATCCGTGGTGACGATCCCTTCCTCGCCCACGGGAAACGGTACCGCCTCCAGGCCGTTGAGCGCACACGACGCCGGATTGGTTCCATGCGCGGTGTCGGGGATCAGCACCTTCTTCGGGTCGCGACCCTGGGCTCGGTGGTACGCCCGAATCATCATCAGGCCGGTGAGCTCGCCCTGTGCGCCTGCGGCTGGATGCAGCGACACGCGATCCATTCCGCAAACCTCGGCTAGCCCTTGCTCGAGCCGCCACATCAGCTCGAGGGCGCCTTGGACGAGCTCGTCGGGCATGTAGGGATGAAGGTTGGCAAAACCGTTCAAGCGCGCCGCCCACTCGTTGACCTTGGGGTTGTACTTCATCGTGCAACTGCCCAGCGGGTACATTCCAATGTCGATCGCGAAGTTCTGCTGGCTCAACCGGACGTAGTGGCGAACGACTTCAGGCTCGGAGACCTCTGGAAGCTGCGGCGGGCTCTGTCGCGCCATGTCGCCGAATGCTCGCTCCGGGTCGACCTGGGGAAGGTCGTCCGCGATAAGCGACGCACCGCTGCGACCTGGCGATCCCTGCTCGAAGATGAGTGGTGTCTGAAACGAAAGACCTGACGTAGCCGAGCCTGGCATGAAAACCTCGAGGTCCAAGTTAGTGCATCGTCGACTGCCCGCAAGCGATCACACTGTCTTCAGGAGGGCTTGGCTCAGCGCCTCGATGGTGGCCGGGTCCTTTTCCAAACCGTCGTAGTAGGGCAGCTCGCTCCATGGGGCGTCGATGTGGGTACACACCTGCCGCACGGCCCGCGCCTGGACGGTTTCACGAAGAACGCGCCGCTTCCCGGCTATGGCCAGCCCGCGAATCTCGCTATCGTCTGCGAGCTCCGACGGGAGGCTTTCGAGAACGGGTCGCTCCTTTTCGGCGAAGAGCACGTTGAGCACGCGGTTGATCACGAGTCGCAGCACCGGGATCCCGAGCTCGTTCGACAAGGCATCTGAAAGCTCGATCGTTTCACTCGCAGGCATGTATTCCGGGAGCGTGACCAGGACAGCGCCGCATCGTTCGGGGTCACGGAACATTTCGACGGCACGCGCCGCATCCCTTCTCAAGAGCCCGGGGGGTGCGACGCTTTCGATGACGAATGGCACCCGAAGCATGTCGAGCGCGTGTCCAGTCGCGGGCGCGTCGACGATCACGAGATCGTAGTCCGGCTCTCCCCTCGGCGGGCAGGCGTGGTAAAACGCCTTCCCGAGCATCGACCACGCTTCGAGACCAGGGGTTCCCTTGAGGAAGGCGCGCACCAAACGGTTTTTGAAGACCGCGTTGAAGACGGCCTTCACCTTCAAGATCATCAGCCCGTATTCTTCGAGGGCCGCGTCCGGGGTCATGTTCACCACATCGAGGTTTTCGCGAATCGTGACGATTTCCGAGCCAATCGGATCGGTGTCGAGAAGCTCGCTGACGCGCTCCTGGCAGTTGACGAGGGCCAATAGGACCTTCTTGCCGCGGTGACTTGCCGCAAGCGCGAGCCCAGTTGCCACGGTTGTCTTCCCGACACCGCCCTTGCCCACCACGAAAAGGAACCGCCTGTCGAGCAAATCCATCAGCGGCGTCTTTAGTAGCGCACTGCAAAAGCAGCAAGTCCGGCCGCATCTATTCGAGGAATTTGCGGGTCGGGCAGGCTGACGCCCCAGCGGCCGCATGCTAGCGTCCGCCCCAGAACAGTCATGAACCGTCCACGACAATCCGGAAGCTCCACCGCCTGGTCGCTGATCTCATTCGCGACGCTCGCGCTCTTTGCCGTAACCCTTTACACGATTTTCGTCGTTGCCCCCGTCGAGCAACAGATGGGGATCGTTCAGAAGATCTTCTATTTTCACGTTCCGAGTGCCTATGCGATGTATATCGGCTTCGGCGTATCGGCCGTGGGCAGCGCGGGGTACCTCCTCAAGCGTGACCCCAAGTGGGACGCCTTGGGCGTCGCAGGGGCGGAGGTCGGCTCGCTTTTCTGTCTCATCGTTTTGCTCACGGGTCCTCTCTGGGCGCGCAAGGCCTGGGGCGTTTGGTGGACTTGGGACCCGCGGCTCACGACGACGCTGCTTGCTGGAATGATCTTTGCCGCATACCTCTCGCTCCGATCGATGGGCAGCGCGGGCGAAGTCGAGAAGCGTTTCGCGGCAGGGTTGGCGCTTTTCGGGCTGGTGGACCTGCCGTTGATTCATTACAGCGTACAGCGCTGGAGGGGCGTTCACCCGACCGTCATCACCGGCAAGGGGGGCGGGCTCGAGTCGGAGATGTACTGGGCGCTCGGCCTCAGCTTCATCGCGTTCACCGGCTTGGCAGTGCTCTTGATTTGGGCTCGGGCGTCCGCTGAACGACAGCGGGAACAAACGGCCAAGCTACGGTTCGAGTTGATGCACCGATGAAGGAACTCACATGCAAGCTCTGATCGCCGCGCTCGTGCTGGGATGCACGATGCTCATCACGCCACCGGCGCTCGCCGACGAGCAGCCGGCCGAGCCGGATGTCCGGTCCGCCGAAATCGAGGAAGACGCGGCCGAGGAGAGGGCCGCACAATTCGTCGGAGTCCGCGGGCCGGAGGCCGAGAGCGTTCCCGGCGGTGCGCTCATGCTGGGCGCTTACGCGATCGTCTGGGCGCTGCTGTTTCTTTATCTGATGCGAGTGCGCGGCCTGCAGCGCAACACGGCGGAAGAGCTCGAGCGGCTCAGTGCCGAGATTCGAGCCAGCGGTGGCAGCTGATGCCATCCGTCGGCCATATCATTTACATTCCGGGCATATTGCTGATTGGCTTTGCGCTCGGGTTTCGAATGGGAGCGAAGGCCGTCAGGGCCGAGCTGGAGCGTCGCGAGCAAGAACGGCGCCGTTGATCGAGAGGTAGCAACATGTTGGATTTCGAGTTGACCGCCGAACAGAAGGCCCTCGTGGAGGCGAGCCGCCGCTTCACGCGCGAGAAAATCATCCCCATTGCCGGGAAGGCGGACAAGACCCACGAGTTCCCGATGGACGTCTTCAAGGAGGCCTGGGAGCTCGGCTTCGTCGGGCCCAACATTCCAGAGGCGTATGGCGGCGCGGGCATGGGCGAAGTCGATCATGTGCTTCTCACCGAGGAGCTCGCCTTCGGCTGTACGGGTATCCAGACCAGCATGACGGCCAACGTGCTTGCTGCCACGCCGCTCCTCATCGCGGGCACCGAAGCGCAAAAGAAGAAGTATCTCGGGATGCTGACTTCCGAGCCCATCTTTGCGTCATACGCGATTACCGAATCCGTCGCGGGAAGCGATTCCGCGGGGATCCAAACGAGATGCCGCAAAGACGGCAATGACTGGATCATCAACGGAGAGAAGGTCTACATCACCAACGCGGCGTGGGCCAGCTGGTACATCGTATTCGCGACTGTCGACCCGTCGCTCCGCCACAGCGGCATCATGGGGTTCGTGATCGACCGCGATGCAAACGGCGTCACCATCGGGAAGACCGAAGACAAACTCGGCCAGCGCGCGAGCAACACCGCCGTCGTCAACTTCGAAGATGTTCGGGTTTCGTCGGACAATGTGCTCGCCGAGGAAGGGCACGGCTTCAAGCTGGCGATGCAGACCTTCGACCGTACTCGACCTGACATTGGTGCTGGCGCTTGCGGTCTGATGCGGCGCGCCCTCGAAGAATCCATCGCCTACGCGCTCGAGCGAAAGACCTTTGGCGTTCCAATCGCCGAACATCAGATGGTTCAGGCCATGATCGCTGAGATGGGCATCAAGTACGAGGCCACCCGGCTCCTCGTCTGGAAGGCGGCCTGGCAGATCGACCAGGGCGGACGAAACTCGCTCGTGGCCTCGTACAGCAAGGCGTTCGGCGCAGACAGTGCAATGCAAGTCGCCACCGATGCGGTCCAAGTCTTCGGCGGGAACGGCTACATCACCGAATACCCGGTCGAGAAACTGATGCGCGATGCAAAAATCCTCCAGATCTACGAAGGCACTTCCCAGATTCAACGGATGGTCATTGCGAAGAACCTGTTCGCAGGCGTCCGCTAGCGTCACGCTCACGGCGGCGGCGGTCATTTGGCTGGGCTCGGTGGCAAGCGCCGAGTCTGAGCCGCTGCCGAAGTTCGTTGGAACCGAGCTCGAACAAGACGAGATTCTCGAAGTCATT
>CAMYMX010000277.1 GCA_947259605.1 uncultured Polyangiaceae bacterium
CTGTTGCCTAGATGCCAATTCAGAACGTAGCGCGCGCCAAAGAGGCCGGTCGTGTTGAGCCCCGCGTCGTTGAGCCCGTCGACGGCCGCATCGAGCCGCGCCCGAAACCCCCCTTCACCCCAATCATCGAGGCCAGTCGTCCGCTGAGCCAGCTTCATGACCCGCTCCGAGTCGATCGGGATCATCTTCTTGCTCAGGCCATCGAGCTTGTTCACGAGCGAAAACGGCAGGCCGGGCTTCAAGTCGTCGGGGGTTTCACTCATCGAGGTTCTAGTAGAACGGAGACCGGCGAAGTGTCAAAGAGCACCGTGGCCTCGATCCCCAGTGGTCGAGATCCCGGCCTCAACGGTCGCGAATCGTCGTTGAGCCGTAGCTCCGATCGGAAAATCTGTGGCATGTTCGGCGGCGATGGGGTTTGTGCTCTTCAGCATCGGCAACGCGCTTGCGATCATGGGTCTGGTGCTGGCAGCGCTGGGATACGCACAGGGGAGCACGGGGGCATGGATCATCGCGCTCGTGGCCGTGGGCGAGCTCACGACTCTCGGAAGCGTTCTCGCCTTGGGAAACGACGGGTACCAAGTGCTGCAGGCACGTAGCTCCGCGATCTTGCGGCGGAACAAAACGACGGAGCCCGAGTCGATCTCTGGCCAACGCCAGCTCCTCGGAATGGCGCTTCTGATCGCGCACCTCGGCGCCTATTTGTTCGTATGGACGACGGCCATCCTCGGCTACAGCACCGCGACCGCCCAAGACCCCTTCCCCACGGTATTCCGCCTGACATTCGACGCACAGGGGCCCGTGCTGGTCTGGGGGGTGATCGCCGCCGAGCTCCTGTTCGTGCTCGCGATGTTCGCACTGGGGCGGGCCTGGTGGGCTCGCTTCAAGCGGCTCTTTGGGTACGAGGCCTCCCGCTCCGCTCCGAAGCCCGAGGTTCCGAAGCCCCCGCCGACGCTTCGCTATCGACTCGGCCTCGGCGTATTCATCTTCGGCAACCTGCTTGCCGTGACCGGCATGCTCTTGCCCGCCTTTGGTTTGGCAAACGGACGGATGGTCGGCGTCATCGCGGTGATTTTGGCCGCCGGCGAGATCATCAGCTGGAGCAGCATCGTCCTGCTCGGCAAAGAGGGTTTCAACGAGCTCAAGACGCGACTGTTCTCCGTGCTCAAGCGAACCCCGTCGGGCGAGCCGGTTTCGCTCCGACGGCACCGTGTTGGGGTTTCACTCCTCGCCCTGCACGTCGCGGCCCAGTTCCTGGCCCTGGTGTTTCCGATCGCCGCTCACTTCGGGACGACCGCAGACGGAACCTTCCCGACCGTCCTCGGCCTGAGCCGTCCCGAGCAGCTCAAATGGTTCGTCGGGCTCTTGGTGGCTTCCGAGGCTCTCTTCTTTGCCGGCGTGTACACCCTTGGCGCCGATTGGTGGGGACGATTCCGCGCGCTATTCAGAAGCTGACGTTGGCTCCGAGGTTGATGGCGATCTCGTTGATCTTGCCGTTGGCGCTGGTCGTCGTGATCGACGACGGGTCATACTGAGCGGGGAACAGGACGCCCAAGCCCTGCCCGCGGCCGTGCGAGTAGCGAAAGCCGATCGCGATGGCGAAGCCGCCCTTACCCTCGTCGGCATCGGGTCGCCCGGGATGGACCTCCCGATTGGAGAACAGAAAACCCAGGTGGGCTCCGTAGAAATTGACGTCACTCGTCGCGAACGGGGCCACCTCGAGCCTGTCGATGGGGCTCAGATCGGTAAACAAGCCCACACCGAGATTGACGAATTTGGTCAAGCGAAACGCGCTTCCGATCCGGCCGTTGACGACCGGCTGCAGATCGATGTCGAGCTCAGGGGTGCGCAGGCGCCACTGGATGATGAGATCGGCCTCGACCCAGCCCCAGTTCCCGACGTACGCGATCCCAAAGCGGAAGTTGCCTGGCTCGACACCCCACCAGCCCCCACTCGCCCCCCGGGACTCGGCGCCCCCCGCAGCTTGGGCGTTGGGATCACCCGCGGGGAGCGTGGTGCCCGCCGCCGGACTCTGCCCAAACGTGTCGGCGAACCGATTGAGGATCACGAAGGCAAACGAGGGCGACGCGACGGAGAACCCGATCCGAACTTTCGGAATCGGGACCCATTGGATGCCGGCTTTGAGCTGCAAGCCAAACCCGGTATCGGTCGTCACTGCGCTACCCGTGGCAAAGCCCGCCTCTCCCCCGTCGTAGAAGATCGCTTGCGTCGCATCGAGGCGCGCCGTGGCAACGACGATGTCAAACGCGCCGCCCACCCGCACCTTCTGCTTGTTGCCAAACGTCCCGGCCAAGCCGGCGCTGATGTGATACAAGTCGATCTTGGCGTTTTGGCCGCCGACCGCCCTCGCCTCTGGCGTGATGCCGGGCGCGGTGGTGATCTGCTCGGTGACGAACGAGCGGCGAATGGAGCTGTTGAAGAGGCCCACGCCGAGCTTCAGGTTTTCTCTGAGCTTCAGGGTGAAGGTGATGGCTTGAGGGATGACGGTGAAGTTCACCGTTTTGCCCTCGCTCACCGCCTGCGGGTCAGCGTCGATCGTCAGAAGCCCCGGGACCTTGACGATCTGGATTTGCATCGTGATCCCGGTGAGCTCGAGGGAAGCCTTGCTGATGTTCGCGATGCCTGCGGGATTGTACCAAAGCGCCGCGCCGGTATAGGTCATGGCGACGACAGCCCCGCCGGTGAGCGTGACGTCGAGCCCCGCATTGACCTCGTCGCTGTTGCCGGCCCAAGCCGTCGTGGGAACCAAGAGGACGGCCACAAGCACGAAGACCTTGGCTTGGCGCATGACCGGAGAATACACGAAAGTGTCTTTTTCGCCGGCGCAAAGTTTGCAGTTGCGCGATCGCCCAACTACGGGGTAGCAAGAGCCAAGATCATGAACCATCGCTACCTGCGTACGTTTCTCTTGGTCGGCCTCGGGCTGGTTCTCGTCAGCTGTTCCATCACGCGCGTCAAATGGCGCATCAAATGGAACAAGGGGATGGAGGAGAGCAAGGCGGCCTTCATGAACGCCCCACTCCCGATCGAAAAAGCGCGACAACCCAACATCATTCTGCTCGTCGCAGATGATCTCGGCCCCTACGAAGTAAGCGCCTACGGCGTCGAGCACATCAAGACACCGAACATCGATCAGATCGGCAAAGATGGCGTCGTCTTCGAAGAGGGCTACGCCACGGCGCCCACCTGCGCGCCTGCACGCGCCGGGTTGATGACCGGCCGCGTGCAAAACCGCTACGGCTTCGAGACCCAGGTGATGGAGTTCTACCCGAGCAACTACGTCGAATACATCTCGGGTCG
The DNA here is from genome assembly GCA_947259605.1 of uncultured Polyangiaceae bacterium. Lineage (GTDB taxonomy): Bacteria > Myxococcota_A > Polyangia > Polyangiales > Houyiibacteriaceae > SG8-38. Next base: position 3,319 of record CAMYMX010000277.1, read on the forward strand.
ATGGCTGGTCGACACCGGCGAATTCAAGGTCAAGGCCAAGCCCTCATTCCCGTCGGCCTGGCAGGTGCACAAGCAAGGCGTGCCGCCTTCCGAGATCATGCTCTCGGAGATCCTCCACAAGTACGATTATGACACGGCGCTCATCGGCAAATGGCACCTCGGCGTACACCGCGAGCAGGTGCCCTCGGCTCGGGGCTTCGATTACCAGTACGGTTTCTACGGCGCTTCGTCACTGTACACGCCCGAGGAAAACTGGTCGGGCGTGATCAACCACAAGCAAAAGGCTTTCAGCGCGCAGCACCAATGGAAGACCGGGCGCAAAGGCGAGGCGGCCATCCTGCGCAACGGCGAGAAGATCATCGAAGATCGATACCTGACCGATGCCTTCCGCGACGAGATGTTGCAGTACATGGAGGAGAAGAAGGACGAGCCCTTCTTCATCTACGGCGCGTTCTCGGCGCCTCACGTGCCGTTCCAAGCGCCGGTCGAATACTACTGCATGTACCCGCAGGTGGAAGACGAGAACAAGCGCGTCTACTACGCGATGATCTCCGCGCTAGACGATACGATCGGCGAGATTCATCAAAAGATCAAAGACCTCGGCATCGAAGACGACACGCTGATCTTCTTCATCAGCGACAACGGCGGCGCTTCATACACCCACGCGACCGACAACGGCCCACTCAAGGCCGGGAAGCTCACGCAGTTCGAAGGCGGCATCCGCGTACCCTTCATGATGAAGTGGAAGGGCAAGATTCCCGCGGGCACCCGCTACAAGTACCCAGTGTCTGCAACCGACATCTTCGCGACCTCGGTCGCCGCTGCCGGAGGCGTCTTGCCAGACGACCGTGAGTACGACGGCGTCGACCTCGTTCCTTATGTCACCGGGAAGAACAAGGCGCGTCCCCACCAGTCGCTCTTCTGGCGCGCCGATCACATCTGGGCGATTCGCGACGGTGACTACAAGCTCATCTTGAGCACGCGAGACGGCTGGGCCGAGCTCTACAATCTCATCACCGACCAGTCCGAAGAGATCAATCTAAAGGAGCAGATGCCGGAGCTCTACGACAAGCTCCACGAAGAGCATGAGGAGTGGCAAAAGAACAAGCTCAAGGTGAAACCCATGTGGCCCCGCATCATGGACAAGCGCTTCGTCATCGACGGCAAGGACTACTACTTCCCGGCCTAAGGGACTGATTCAATGAAGAGACTCATCCCTGCCCTTGCCCTTCTCACCCTCTGCGCCGCGGTCTGGCTCCCCCCGAGCTCGGCGTCTGCCGTCCCCAAGATGGACGTCAAGGTCGCCGTCGGAATCGGCAGCACGACGCTCGTGCCGCGACTTCCGAGCATCCCGCTCATGCTTCAAGATCCCCCTCGTGAGGTCTTCGTCGGCGGCCGACATCCCGGAACCTTCCCGAACTGGGGCATGCAGATCGGCGCGCGCGTTACGTTCGACAACAAGGTCTTTTTCGAGATGGACGCGGGCTTCAGTCGCTTCTACTTCGACATCGGCCAACAGCTTCAAGACATCGCCGAATTTCAGGGCGACCCCATCCCCGATGTTCTCAAGGGACAGCGGGCCAGGATGAACCAGCTCGAGATTCCGCTGTTGGCGGGCTACCGCCCCTACGCGAACCCCTATTTCAAGATCTTCGTCTACGGCGGCTGGGTCAGCACGTTCAACCTCCGGGGCTTCGCCGACGTCAACGGCAACCGCAAGGCGTACAAGTTCAAACCCAAGGACATTCCTGGATACCCGCTTGCGATCTACCTCGCAGGGCTGCGTATCGGCACCCAGTTCGACCTCGGTCCACTGAACTTCGATGTCAGTTACACGATCGGCATGAACAGCATGACGGCGACGGACTACAGGACGAACTCCCACGTGTTCAAGTTCTTCTTAGGATGGCTCTTTTAGAGCCATCGGTCTGTCCCGCCCCACCGCCCACACACGAGCTCCTGGGATGGCTCTTTTAGAGCCGGCCGTTCTACGATCCTGCGGCGCCGAAGAAGGACTTTACCTTGTCGTGGAGCTCGTGGAGGTGTTTGCTCGCGTGGTCTCGCTGGCCGGCATCGAGCAGGCCGTAGACGAAGAGCAGCGCTTGGCGCCCTTCGGCTCGTCGCGCTGACGGCGGCCGGGCGTTGG
>CAMYMX010000278.1 GCA_947259605.1 uncultured Polyangiaceae bacterium
ACGGCGCTCAGAACCTGGACCCCGTGCATCCCGACATCGCGGCCCTGGGGATTCCAAAAGACGCCAAGGTCGTCGTCTACTGTTCGATTGGGTATCGAAGCGCTGCCGTCATCGAAGACTTGGAGCGCGCTGGAATTCAAAACGTCTACAACCTCGAAGGGGGGCTCTTTGACTGGGCGAACAAGGATCGACCCGTCTATCGTTCAGAAGAGCGCGTCGACGAGGTTCACCCCTACAATCGTCTCTGGGGTCTGCTCCTTCGCAAAGATCGACGGGCCGCTCAGTAGCGGAGGGAACCGCGCTACCGCGACGGCGGCTCGTCGATGACGACGGGATTGCGCGGCGGAGCATCGGGGGTCCCCGTCGGCGGCACGGGCTCTTTGGGGAAGTCCGGCACGGTCCAGTCGATGCCATCATCAGGCTCCGTCTCGGGCACTGGCGCTGGCACTGGCGCCGTCACTGGCACTGGCACTGGCACTGGCGCTGGCACTGGCACTGGCACTGGCGCTGTCTTCTTCTTCGGCTTCGTCCGCCTCTTCTTTGGCTTGGGCTTGATCGGCTCGGGTACCGGCTCCGGCGGCGGCGGAGCTTCCACGAGCTCCACGGCCTCGACCGGCGGCTCTTCGGCAACGGGTTCCTCGACGGCTGGCGCCTCACCGACGACCGCGTCGGTGCCAACGTCGGCCACCGTGGCGTCCTCGTCGACCGGGGCCGGCGGCGCCGCGACTGGCTCGGGTGTCTGCTCGTCGGCGACAGCGCGGGGGGCGCGCTGCGACCACCAAGTACCGGCTACGATCATCCCGAATACGAACGCCAAGACGCCCAATGAAGCCCAAAGCCAGCCGTATTTCCTTCGTTTGGTCCGGGTCACAGTCGGAAGCTCGTGCGAAGTGGTCCCAAACGGCCTCGGCGCCGACGAAAGAAACGCTTCGTCATCGGGCTCGCGGCTCACCGCGACCGGCAGGGTGGCGGCCAAAGGAGACGGCGAGCTCGGTGGTGCGCTCGAGCCGAGCAGCTCTCCGAGATACGAGCCCGGCGCCGCGAGCTCCTCGCCCCAGATCGTGCCGATGAGCAGCGCCCGCGCGTCGTGCAACAAGCCCGCATGATCCGCGGCCTCCGCAAGCGAGTCGAGGAACTCCGCCAGCGTTTGCTGTCGCGCATCGGGGTTCTTGCTCAACGAGCGCATGACCACCTGCGCGACCTCGTTGGGGACCTCGGCGCCCCGTCCTTTGGTCTGAAGAAGCGGCGGCTCCTGATGCACGTGCTGCATGAGGACCGCCCCGGCGGTCTTGCCTTCGAATGGGAGCACACCGGTGAGCAGCTGGTAGGCCAGGACTCCCAGCGAGTAGATGTCGCTTCGCTGATCGGCTTCTTCACCGGTAGCCGCTTCCGGCGAAATGTAGGTTGCCGTTCCAAAGACACGCCCGCTTTGCGTGGTCGTCGGCCCGATCCCGTCGCCCTCGAGAACGCGGGCGATTCCAAAGTCGACGAGCTTGACGAAATCATCGTCGCGACCGCGCTTCACCAAGTATACGTTCTCGGGCTTGATGTCCCTGTGCACGATGCCAGCGGCATGCACGGCTCCGAGGCCGGCGCAGAGCTTCATGATCAGGATCAGGGCGCGCTCGAGCGTCAAAGCACCGTTCTGCTCGAGTTCTTCCGCGAGCGACCGGCCCTCGAGCAGCTCCATCACGATGTAGAGCCGTCCATCTCCAAGGCGCCCGGAAAGAAACACGCGCACGAGGTTCGGGTGGTCGAGCGAAATGGCCAGCCTCGCCTCGCGCTCGAACCGGAAGACGGCCTGCTCGTCGCGCGCAAGCTCGGACTTCAACACTTTGATGGCGACGTCGCGGTCGACTGTGGTCTGGCGGGCACGATAGACCGTGCCCATGCCGCCCGTGCCGATCTGCTCATCGATCCGAAACTGCTCGAGCAAGACGCTGCCGAGCAACGGATCGGCCACGTCGGCGTCGGTGACGAGCAGACTGCCATCGTGAGGGCAGTATTCTGATCGGCTCCCAAACTTCGAACCGCAGCGAAGGCAAATCTTCCGCATGTCGGTAAGCTTCCCTAAAGGCTCGCGAGGCGTAGCATCTGGCACTGGGTAGTACAATTCCTCCCTCCGACGCAGGTTTGGCCCCGAGCTTCAGTTTTACCTATTCTTTTTGAGTGGGAATTGGGGGCAAATGAGCAAATGGGGCGGCGGATTTTCGCTCTTGGTTGCCGTGCTCGGCTGCTGCCAGGTTGCGGGTGCACAGGATGAGCGAAACGAGGTCGCCGTCGCGGTGCCTGGCCTTCGGGCAATCGACGGTGACGACGGGGTCGCCAATGAGCTGACCGGTTGGCTTCGTGCCGGCGCCAGCGCCGTAGAGGGCTGGCAGCTTCACACCGCCGCGGTTTCGCTCGAGCAGTTCATGATCGTTCACGCCTGCGCAGAGGCCAACGAGGATTGCCTTTCAAAAATCGCACGAGGGATAACCGCAGATCGTCTGATCTCGGGCTCGCTGTCTAGGGTTCCCGCCGAGGATGCAGACGCGTACGGTTTCGAAGCGGAGCTTTTCTACTTCGACGCGTCGACCGGCGAGATCGAGAAGACCTCGACGCTCCGGTTTCCGAAGTCCCAGAGCACGCCGCAAGCGCTCGCGGTGATGGGGCAGATCGAAGTACAGGCGCTAGCCGATGCGCCACTCGACGAGCTGGGCAAAGAGCAGGCTCTCGATCTGATTTTGGGCCGAGAGACTGAGCTCGGCTTGCAGCAGTCGACTCTCGATCTTCTGACGGAACGGCCCGTCGAGTTCCCGGCCTGGCCCGCTGCGGTTAGCTACACGGGAACGCTCGTGTTTATCGGGCTTTCCGCGTGGAGTTGGAGCACCATCCGGAGCGTCGAGAAAGACCCTGCCTTCCAGCGTGCGCGCTTGCTTGCAGGCCCGGAAGTAAACGATGTTTGTGCCGCGGGCGCAAACTTGGGAGTTGAAGAGCTGGGCGCTCTGTGTTCCAAAGCAGATCGACACGAGACGTTGCAGTGGGTTTTCTTGAGCATGGGATTGGCTTCGGCAGGCGTGGGTACTTGGTTGCTCGTAAAATCGGTCAAGAGCAAGAAGCGCTCGGACCACGCGCGCTTGCGCCTCACGCCGATCGCAGGCAGGCGACGGGGCGGCGTGACCGCTCGACTCGAGTTCTGAGGTCATGCGCATAGTCGGCGGCCGACTTTCGGGGCGAAGGTTTGGTGCACCGGGCGGAAGAGGCACGAGGCCAACCTCGGACCGCGCGAGAGAAGCCCTCGGTTCGGCGCTCGAGTCGCGCGGGGCGTTCGACGGCGCCCGCGTGTTGGATCTCTTTGCTGGCACCGGAGCTCTTGGCTTCGAAGCACTCTCTCGCGGCGCATCGGACGCTGTTTTGGTAGATAGTGATCCTCAGGCCGTTCAGCAGATCAGGCGGAGTGCAGACGAGCTCGGCTTGGGCCAGGAGGTTATGGTCGTGCGTCTGGACCTTCTGGGTGACCCAGCGAGCGTGGTTCGCAAGCTTCCGGTGACGAGGCCGGCGTTCAGCTTGGTTTTTGCCGACGCGCCGTACTCCGAGGCGGGCGCAATCCCAGGTATTCTGTGCGCGCTGGCGGCAGCGGAGCGACTCGCACCGGGGGCCTGGGTCGCTATCGAGCACCCGGCGAGCCACAAATGGAGCTGGCCAAATGGGCTCGCGCCGGACGCGGAGTACCGCTATGGTCGCACTGGTATCAGCCTCGGCGTATTTGCAGCCGAGAAAGGCAGGCAGTGAGACGCATCGCCGTTTATCCCGGTTCGTTCGACCCCATCACCAAAGGTCACACTGCCATTTTACACAGCGGCTTGGTCGCATTCGAGAAGATCATCGTCGCGGTCCTGAACAACGACAACAAGAAAGCACTGTTCAGCGTGGCGGAACGAATGGAGATGATCCGGGAGTCCGCAGCTGACATGGGCGCAGATCCGAAACGCATCGAGGTCGACTCCTTCGACGGGCTACTGGTCAGCTATGCTCAGCGGCGCAATGCCCGCGTCATCCTTCGAGGCCTCCGCGCCGTTGCGGACTTCGAGTACGAGCTCCAAATGGCCAACATGAATCGTCACCTCAATCCCGAGGTCGAGACGGTGTTCATCATGGCCAACGACGCGTACTTCTACGTTGCGTCCAACCTCGTCAAAGAGGTCACGAGGCTGGGCGGCAACGTGGCGGACTTGGTTCCCGAGCCGGTCTTGCCGCGGCTTCTCGCCAAGTTCGACAAGTAGATCGGCTGGCTGACGAGCCCTTCGCGCAGCAGTCGGCGCACCTCCGGCAGCGCTCCGAGCGAGACCTTCCCGAGCTGGAGCTCGCTCAGGTTCGTCTCCCCACGGCTTATGGCCCGGCGAACGCGGAGCCAGCCGGTGAGGTACACGGCGTCTCGCGAAACGCCGCCCGCACGGAAGGACCGTTCGCACAAGGTCACTGCGCAGGCAGGCGAGAACTGGTGCTCGCGAATGAGCGCCTGTGCCGCGTCGCTGAAAGAGACCCCGGCGTGCATGGCGTGGGTTGCAAGCAGGCGGCCCGCGAGGGTCCTTTGGCGGAAGGAGTCGAGCAACCCTGCGAGCTCCTCGAGATAGATCGCAACACCCTCTTGATCACCGTAAGAGCCTGCGGTGCCGATTGCGAATACGCCGAGGGTCTGTGTTCTCCCATTGAACGCCGAAACCAGGTGCCCGTAGACCTCGTGCGTTGCGAGGCGCTGCGCTTCGTGTGCGCCGAACAGCCTGTCCGCGATGAAGACGGTGCGCTCACCGACCGCGGCGTTCGCGATCAAGTCGGGATCGACCTTCACGGCGATGTGGAGCCCAACATGCTTGGCGTAGGCGAGCATGAGGTCGCGGAGGTTGCTTCGATCGGCCGAGGCGGCGGGGATGGTCTTGGGCTCTCGTTCGACGGGCGTATGCGCGAGAATCTCGTGCGCCGCGTCGAGGACGCTGTGCTCTGAGTCGACGAACAGTCGCTCGCTGCCGGTTCCGAAAAGTCGTGCAGCCATCGGGCGCACCTGCTTGCTTCGGCCCAAATTCTCGAGAATTAGTAGCTCTGTTTCGAGCTCTTCGAGCCGGGGAAGGTAGAGATCTGCGGCCTCGGAGTCTGCGGCCCGTTGCCGCGCACGCGCGAGCTCGAGCCAGACGCCTCGCTCGACCGCGACAGGCTTCCACTGCCATCGGGGCTTGGCGTGCTCTCCTCTGGCGACCGATTGCACGAGCCGATTTCGTTCGACCCGATCGCTGTGCGTGGTTGCGCCCAGGAGAAGCCGCGCCGCGCTGTGCAAACGGCGCAACCCGACGTCGAGCTCTGCACGAAGGCGAGCTCGCGGATGATCAGAGAAGCTGGGTCGCGCGCTCTGCGAGCTCACTTCGTTCACCTTTCGAGAGGGTCACGTGGGCGCCGATGTTTTCGCCCTGAAACCGCTGCGCG
>CAMYMX010000279.1 GCA_947259605.1 uncultured Polyangiaceae bacterium
CCCTTGGGAGCAACACATAGATGTTCGCGATGCTCGACTCTTTTTGGACGCCAGAGCCAAAGCCAAAGCTGAACTGCATCGGGCGCATCGTTTGATGCGAGACAATCTCGAGCTCGAGATGTTTTTTGAGGTCGTTGAGCTGCAAGTCCTGGATGGTTCCGCCACGCGCGCGAACTCTGACCTCCAGTCGTATCGAGTCGCCGACTCGCGCCTCACTGGGTGTCGCGTTGAGCGTGACCGTCACCTCCGGCTCAGCGGCGGCTCTGGCGGACCACGGTATCGCAAAGATGGCAACGAAAAGCAGTGCGAGGATTCGCATCACCAATCCTTCTCGGGTGGCGGACGGCCGGCGCTTCGGCGGCGGGCGCGCTGGAGGGGAAGGTTTTCTTCGTTCTGCTCGAGGGCGTCCAGAAACCGCTGCACTTCGTCGCGGGGGATCGGCTGAGCTTGTTGCTGTTCGCTCCCGGACTCGGACTCGTTCCCGGACTGGTTCTCGTCCTCGCTCCCGGACTCGTTCTCGTTCTCGGACCCGTTTTCGGACTCGGACTCGTCTTCGGACTCGGACCCGTTTTCGGACTCGGACCCGTTCTCGGACCCGTTTTCGGACTCGGACCCGTTTTCGGACTCGGACTCGTCTTCGGACTCGTCGTCGGATTCGGACTCCTGCTCCTGTTCTTGCTGCTGCTGCTGCTGCTTCTCCTCTTCCTCTCGAATTCGTTTCAACGCGTATTCGAGATTCCACGCGGCATTGCGATCCCCGGGGCGTACGCGGAGTGACCGCTTGAAGGCATCTGCCGCTTCACGAAAGTGTGCGGACGACTCTTCGTAGGCTTCCTGCTGTGACAGCGCGTCTCCCTCACGGGCAAACGCGATCCCCAGGTCGTAGTATGCGTCGGCGCGCGTGTTCGGCGCGGCCCTGGGGTCTGCGGCGGCGATGAAGGCTTCCTTGGCTTGCTCGCTCAGGTCTTGCCCAAGGAGCGCTAGCCCACGATTGAGCTGCAGGGCCCGCGCCTCCGGCAGCTCGCGCGTCGCCTCGTCGTACGCTTCGAGAGCCGGTCCGTATTGCTCCTGAGCCATCAGCTGGTTGCCGCGTTTCGCGTTTGGATTCTCGGTCCGAAGAGGGGTCCAAGCAGACGCGCTTGCCGGGAAAGCAAGCACTGCCGCACTGCAGATGAACAGGGCGGGGCGCCTCATGTTTTCCTCCTTCGGCGGCGTACGATCCAGGCCTCCGGAAGAATCGCTTCGAGGACGATGAAAAGAAACCCGGGAAGAAGTGCCAGTGCGAACCGGTTCTCATGCACCGTCACTCGCCGTGCTTTTCGCTCGGATGCTTGGAGCTTTGCAAGCTCGGCGCGGATTTCGGTCACCCCCACGGTGCCTTCTTCGGCTCGCACGTATTCCCCTCCCGTAATCGACACGATCTCTTCGAGCGTGTCTTCGTTCTCGGCGCTGAGCGCGGTCATGATCAGGCGGCCGTTCGCGTCCTTCATGTGTCCGGTAAGGGTGCCGTCGGCAGTGTAGCTCGGAATCGGTTCACCGCTGCCCGAACCAATCCCCACGGCGTAGACTTTGATTCCTGCGGTCTGCAGCTCTTCGGCGGCTGCAATCGGATCGCCTTCATGGTCTTCTCCATCGGTCAACAAGATCACGACTTTGGAACGGCGGTCCGGATTCCCTTCGTCGCTGCGGCTTTCGTTCGAGCTTTCGATCAGCCGCTTGGACGCGATCAGCGCTTTGCCGATCGCGGTTCCGCCGACCGGCATGTCCATCGGCCCCAGGTCGCGCAGGAACAACCGCACGGCGGAGTAGTCGACCGTCATGGGAAAGGCCATCGCGTCGCCGGCAAAGGCAACGAGGCCGACCCGGTCTCCATCGAGATCGGCCAGCAGACGTTTGAGCTCCGCCTTGGCTCGCTTGATTCGGCTTGGGTGCACGTCCCGGGCGAGCATGCTCTTCGAGAAATCCAGGGCGATGACGATGTCGATTCCGCGCTTTCGAAGGACTCGCGTCCGGCTTCCGTACTGCGGCCCCGCAATCGCGACGATCACGAGCGCCGCCCCAAGCAACAAAAGCACGGCCCGAATGCTCCGCCACCACTTGGCGCGGCCTGCGATCAAGGGTTGGACTGTCACGCTCCTTCCGAAAAGCTCGGTTGCGCGCTCCCGTCTCGCCGCGTTCCATCCAAGCAACGCGACTACGGCCGGCAGCAAAGCCAAAAGCCAAAGCAGCTGCGGGTCAGCCCAGGTCACGGCCACCTCCTCAGCCACAGCAGAAGCAGGAGCTCAATCAAGAGAAAGAGCAGGGCGGGGCCCACGAAGGCGGGGAACAGCTCGGTGTACATTCGCCCTGCATCCTCGATATCGGTCTTCTCGAGCGCGTCGAGGATCTGGTGGAAGCTTTGCTCGAGGGCCTCCCGGTCGCTGACCAGGAAGAATTCGCCACCCGTTTTTTCAGCCATTTCATCGAGCAGCTCCGGGTTGACCGGGTAGTTCCCCGTGCCGAACAGCGCGCGACCGAAGACCCCCGTCCCCCGTTGGACCGGCGCAGCATCAGAGACACCCATCAGGATTGGATAGATCTTGACGCCCATTGCGCTCGCGAGATCAGCGGCTTGCGAAGGTGACACGTTGCCGGCGTTCGACTCACCGTCGGTCAGCAGAATCATCACTTTGCTCTTGGCGCGCGACCGCTTGAGCCGGTTCAGGCTGACGCCCACCGCGTTGCCGATCGCGGTGCCGCGCCCGTCGATCTGGTCGAGCTGAAGTCCTCGCAGCGCCGTGCGCAGGGCTTCACGATCGGTAGTGAGCGGGAGAAGCGTGTATGCGTCGACCCCGAACACGACAGCACCAATCCGATCGTTTGGCCGACGATTGATGAACTCCCGAACCACCGACTTGGTCGCTCTGAACCGGGTCGGCCTGATGTCCGAGGCTTCCATCGAGCGGGACATGTCGAGGGTGAGGATGATTTCGATGCCGCTCACCTCTGCCGTATCCCTTGCGTGAATGCTCTGGGGTCCGGCTAGGCCCAGCACCAGAAGCGCGACGGCGACGGCGCGCAAAGCGCCGGGCAGGTCGGCGAGACGCGAGCGCCAGCTCCCCTCCGGGATCCGTAGCGCAGCCGCCCGGCTGAACTGGAGCCGCGGTCGCGAAAGCCGTTGCACCCAAACGCGGCCAAACCAGACCATCGGTACGGCGAGCAGGAGAAGGGCTGCCCAGGGGCGCTCGAAGCGAAGCTGCTCGTCGGTGATCAAGAGCTGATACCTCGACTCGAGGTAGCGCAGGCTGACGACGAGCCCGGCGAACGCGGCCGCTCCAAGCCACGCAAACGCCCAACCTTGGCGCTCAGCGCGGGTCACGATGCGCCTCCGTCGTGGCGCACGGCCGAGGGCCGCGTCCGATTGACCAGCGCGAGTGCGTCTTCGATCAACGTGCGCGACGCGTCATCGGCCAGAGAGGCCTTTGCGAATTTCACCAGGTCGCATTGAGCGAGAAACCCGATCACCTCCGCCGGGGCGACGGCCAGTGACTTTGCGAGATCGAGCTCACTCGCGATTTCACCGGTCGTGCTTTCGAGCCCGTGGAAACCGTATCGGCGGCCGAGGTAGGCGCGGATCGAATCGCTGACCGCGTCGACCCATCGCTCGGTTCGGCCTTCGGCGATCGCGCTGGCGCGGCCTCGCTCGAGCTCGTGGAGCTCCGCGAAGGCGGTTTCCCAGGGCGGCGGCGGAGGCGGCGGCGCAGGTTCGGGCCTGTCCCGCTTCTGCCACCAGCGCATGAACAGCCATGCCAGCAGCGCTCCGAGCGCGAGAGTGAGCAAGGCGCCTAGGACGATCAGCAACCTGTAGTCGTCCTGCTCGATGACCACGGGCTGGCTCGGTGGCTTGAGCTGCGCATCCGGTTCGTTTGCGAGCAGCGAGCGGACTTCGACACTACTGCTGTTCGAATCGAGCTCGAGGAGATCGCCGCCACTGCTCGTGACGCGCACTCGAATCGGACCCAGCTCGTGGACCCCAACATCGAAACAAAGAAGCTGAAGCTCGAAGGTGAAGGTCTGGGATGCGCCGTCCGTCGAAGGAGCGACGGTGAGCTTCTTGCCCAGGATCTCGAACGGCTCGAACGATTGCTCCGGTACCGCCACGTCGTCGGAGGCAGCAGCGGTCACGGTTAAGATCACGTCAATCGCATCGCCTATCGTGGTTTCGAGCGGGGCGTCGAGCGCGATGCTGGGCTCCTGCCCCAAAGCGATGCCAGGCGCGAGGAGGGAGCACAGGACGATGGCGGCAGCGTGCTTCACCGATAGCCCGTGAGTCGTCGCTGCCGAAGGCGGAACAGCTCGGTCAAGGGCCGCACGAAGTCGCGCTCGGTGCTGACGGTGACGTGGTCCAGCTTCAGACGGCGAAACAGATGCTCGCGTGCCGCACGCTGACGCTGGGCCTCGCGTGCGTATTCGGCACGCACCTTCGCGTTGGAGGTGTCGACTTCGACCAGCTCCCCCGTTTCCAAGTCCTCTACGAGGGCAAGGCCCACATCCGCGAGCTCGTCCTCGCGCGGGTCGGAAATCTGAATCGGAATGACATCGTGCTTCGCGGATACGACCTTCAGCGCTTTCTCGTATTGGTCCGCGATGAAATCGCTGATTACGAACGCAACCGTCCGGCGCTTTCCGATCCCGCCTAGAAGGTCCAAGGCCACACCGAGGTCGGTGCCTTCGCCCTCGGGGTTGGCGTTGAGGATCTCGGTGACCACGCGCATCACGTGCGAGCGGCCCTTCTTCGGGGGCACGAAGCGCTCGATGCGGTCAGTGAAGAGAATCAGCCCCACGCGGTCGTTGTTCTTGATCGCGCTGAACGCGAGCAGCGCCGCCACCTCCGCAACGGTCTCGATCTTCGGCTTCTCCGTCGAACCGAAGCGCTCGCTCGCCGAAAGGTCGACGAGAAGCATCACCGTCATTTCGCGCTCCTCCGTGAAGACTTTCACGTAGGTGTCGTTCATACGCGCGCTCACGTTCCAGTCGATGAAGCGAACATCGTCGCCGGGCTGGTACTGACGCACTTCGCTGAACGCCATGCCGCGACCTTTGAAGACCGAGTGGTAGCTACCCGCCAGCTGGTCGTTGGCGAGCCTCGACGTGTAGATCTCGATCTTCTTGAGTTTCTTGACGAGCTCCCGAGAGATCACGACAGGCCTTGCTTACGGAACTTCCACGGTTTCGAAGATGCGGCGCACGATCTGGTCGCTCGTGATTTCTTCCGCCTCCGCTTCGTACGACCGAATGATGCGGTGGCGGAGCACATCGGGGCCGATTGCTTTGATGTCCTCCGGAGTGACGTAGCCGCGGTGCCGCATGAACGCGTGTGCGCGCGAGGCGACGTTCAGCGCGATCGATGCGCGCGGAGAGGCGCCGTGGGCGATCATGTCGGTGAGATCTCCGAGGCCCA
>CAMYMX010000280.1 GCA_947259605.1 uncultured Polyangiaceae bacterium
GGTGCCAATGTCTTCGCCCATCAGCAGGACGTTCTCGTCGTCTCGAAGCGCGCCCCGCAGGGCGCTGTTGATGGCCTGGACGAGATTCATCTTCGTCATGACTCGTCCTCCTCAGCCCCGGCTCGCGGCCCGCCAACGGACAGTGCTTCCTGCTCACGAAGGTGCCAAGGCTGCTCGGCGTAGACGTCGGTGAACATCTCGCTGAGCTCGGGCGGCGGTTTCTGCTCCGCGATGCGAACGCAATCTTTGACTTCGAGATCGCAAACCGTGCGCCAGTCCTCGTCGAGCTCGTCGTTCCAAACCTTACGATGCTCGATGTGCCTGCGGAGCCTGAGGATCGGATCGGCTTTGCGCCAGGCGTCCACCTCCGCTTCGCTGCGGTAAATTCTCGGGTCGTCTGAAGTCGAATGGCCGCCCAGGCGATAGGTCAGAAGCTCGATGAACGTCGGCCCTCCGCCGTTCGCCGCGCGCTGCACGCCTTCTCGAACGGCCGCAAAGACCGCCAGCGCATCGTTGCCATCGACCCTTGCAGCCGGGACCCGGTACGCGGCCGCTTTTTCAGCCATGGTGCGCGTTGCGGTTTGTCGCTCGACCGGCAAGCTGATCGCATAGCCGTTGTTGCGACACAGAAAAAGCACCGGCGGCTGAAAGACGCCGGCAAAGTTCATCGCCGCGTGAAAATCGTTCGAGCTCGTCGCTCCATCACCGAAGAAGACGCCGACGCACTCATCGAGGTTGCGCGTTTTGGCCGCCATCGCCAGACCGACGGCGTGGGGGATTTGCGTTCCGATCGGTGCGCTCACCGAGAGATACCGGTGCGCCCGACTGAACGTGTGGTCCGGCATCTGTCGGCCGCACACCGGGTCGTCGGCGTTCCCGAACATGTGATCGACGTACCGTTGCAACGGATAGCCCCGGAAGAGCAGCGCGCCCACTTCGCGATAGCAGGGAACGATCCAATCGTGGTCGCGAAGGGCGGCAGCGGCACCGATGATCGCCGCCTCTTCGCCGAGCGAGCCCACGTGAAACGCGATTCGACCTTGCCGCTGAATTCGTTCGAGCCGGTCGTCTACGATGCGGGTGCGGACAAGCGCCTTGTAGAGCGCAACGACCTCATCGACGGACAGGCCCGGGTCGAGCTTTGAATCGAGGCTTCCGTCCTCCCGAATGACCTGCATGTCCCCCTCAGCCGAGCACGTCCAACTTTCGCTTCTTTCCGTACCGATTCATTGCGGGCGCCGCTTGGTCCTGCACCTCCATGGCAAGCGCTCCCGTCAGAAAGACCTCCGCTGCGCGATAGCTCGAGCGAACGAGCGGGCCCGAGGCGACGAAGCGAAACCCCATCTCGAGCCCCAGCCTCTCGTAGTCTGCAAACTCGGCTGGCGTGACATAGCGTTGCACCGAGGTGTGACGCTTGGTCGGCCTGAGGTATTGACCGACGGTGAGCACGTCGACCTCCGCATCGCGCAGAAGCTGCATTGCGCTGAGCACTTCATCACGCTCTTCGCCGAGGCCCACCATGAGCGAGGTCTTGACGATCGAAGCGCCGAGCTCCTTCGCCGTGATGAGGGCATCGACCGAGCGCTCCCATGAACATCGCACATCTCGAATGCTCCGCTGCAATCGCGGAACCACTTCCACGTTGTGCGCGAAGACATCCGGACGCCCCTCCTGCACGACCACGCGCAGGTCGTCGTGATGGCCTTGAAAATCCCCAACCAAGGTCTCGACGCGCAGCGCTGGACTGTGATGCTTGATTCGACGCACCGTCTTTGCAACGTGCGCGGCGCCACCGTCCGCGAGGTCGTCGCGGTCGACCATCGTCAGCACCACATAGGCGAGCCCCATTTCGGCAAGCGAGATCGCCGTGTTCTCGGGCTCGCCCGAATCCACGACTCCGGCGGGCTTCCCGGTCTGAACCGAGCAGAAGCGGCAGCCCCGGGTGCAGGTCTCGCCGAGGATCATGACGGTGGCGGTGCCCTGGCCCCAGCATTCGAAAATGTTCGGACATCGGGCTTCCTCGCACACCGTGTGCAGCCCGCGCGTACGGAACCTCGACTTCAAGCCGTGGAATTGGTCCTGCTGCGGCCCCGCCGGGAGCCGCACGCGAAGCCAATCAGGTTTGCGGGCAGGCAAGGTCATCCAACGCTCCCATCGGTCCCAAGGCAAGCTCTTAGGGGGCGGCACCTCCCCTGTCAATCGCGGCTAACATTACGAATTGTGGGGCTTTCTTTGGCATGGCGCAATATCTCGATATCCCGGCTGCAGAGGCGCAATATTTTCGCGTTTGACCCTTTACCTGGGTCGAGCGTGCCCCATAATCCGGCTTCGAAGCGGCGCGATACCCGTTAGGAGCAACTCGATGGACGACGAAAGAAGGCCAAGGCGCGCTGGCCCAGTGGAGAGGCCCGGTGCGCTGGGTGGTAAGCGAGATATCAACCGACGCAAGCGCGTCCAAGACCTGATCGACGCCGGTCTCTCACTGTTCTTGCAGCGCGGCATCGAAGCGGTGACGATCGACGAAGTCGCCCGGGAAGCCGGCATGGCAAAGGGCAATTTCTACCGATATTTCCGTGACAAAGCCGATCTCGTCGAGGCGGTGGTTTCGCCGATTGCCAGCACTACGCTCGAAGCGATTCAGGAATGCGACTCGCATCTTCGTCAAGCAGCCGATCGAGACCAAGCGGTGGCGGCCTACGGGCAACTGGGCAACCGGCTGGTCGGCGCGCTCGCCCTCTACCCCGACGCGATGTGCCTTTATCTTCAGGAGCGGCGAGCTCCTGCGACCATTGCGCGACAGGCGATCTCCGACCTGGCGAACGACCTCGACGAGAGGGCGATGACCCTGAGCCAGGTTGCCGCCGAGCGGGGTTTCGTGACGGTCTCCGACCCACGGGTGAGCGCGCTGGCGGTCCTCGGTGCTGTCGAGGCGCTGGCTCTGGCATCGGTTCGCAAGCAGGTGCAGATGGATCCGATCGAAACCACCAAGAGCCTGATTTCGATCGTGCTCGAAGGTCTGCGAAACTAGCCCCCCTGGGCCAGCTAAACACCTGTCCAGCCCGAAACTACCGTTCCGACATCTTCTTCTTCACAATTGAGCGGATATGGCGGGGAGGCTGATCGTAACCGCAATGGCGCTCGTCTGGGCGACATTGCCTGGCGTCGCACATGCGGCGAGCGCCCCGGGTGCGCCCGGGATGTCGGGCGAGCTCGGCACGGTGGTCTTGCTCGTCATCGTGATCGGCGTCGCATACGTGCTCGCCCACAACGTGGTGGAGCGATTGCAGCGTCGTTTCCTCGTCGTGAGCGGCGCCGAATATCTCCTTCTCGGATTTCTGCTCGGTCCAGCCTTCCCCGCGATCCACGCATTCGACAACGTGACTGGCTTGCTACCGATCATCGCACTCGCGGCCGGTTGGGTTGGCTTGCTGCGTGGCACCGACTTCGACTTCACGAGTCTTCAAAAGCTCGACCCGGCAACGTGGCGCGTGGTCTTCCTGCATCACCTGCTCCCTGGCCTCGCCGTCGGTTTTGGCGCGTACTACTTGTTCACGGACGGTGGCTGGGTGGAGACCACGACCCGCAGCGCAGCGCTGAGCGCCGCAGCCCTAGCCTGCTTTGCGGCGGCAGATTCGACCGAGCCCTTCGACCTCCTCGCAAGGCGTTACGAGATCAGCGGGCGGCTTGCTTCTCTGCTCCGAAACGGAACGCGCCTCGGCGATATCGCCGTCATCCTGGCCTTCGGCCTGATTTTTTGCGTCTTCCACGAGAACGCGCCTCAAGCGCAAGACTACTCGCCAGCCCTCTGGGCCTGGGTCACGGTCCTGCTCGGCGCCGCGCTCGGCTTCCTGTTTTCGCTCTTCTTGGCCGGCGACGAATCGGACAACTCCCGCTTCCTCGCGCTGGTCGGCATCATCGCCTTTGCGTCGGGCGGCGCCTATTTCCTCGAATTGTCTCCTTTGGCAGTGAATCTTTCGATGGGCTTCGTGCTGGTGAATTTCGCCCGCGGCGGCCAGCTCTTGCACACGACGCTCGAATCGACCGAGCGCCCGATGGCGATCGTACTTTTGATCTTTGCCGGCGCGCTGTGGCAACCCACCCCGTTGGTGCCGACTTTGGTCGCGCTCTCTGGCTTCTTGGCTGCACGTACCGGGGCAAAATGGATCGCAAGCCTGATTGCAGGCTGGGGCACCACGTTGCGAAAAGACTTGTTCCGCGGCCTATTGGCACACGGTGACGTCACCCTGGCGATGGCTGTCTCTTTTCGCCTCGTCTATGAGGGAGAGGCAGCGAACCTCGCGTACTCGGTGGTGCTGGGCTCGGTCATCCTCAATGACCTGATCGCACCGCGACTGCTCCGGGGCCTGCTCGCAGACGAGGGTGAAATCCAGCGCGAGCTCAAGGACAGCGACTCCCGAACATCGATTGAGGTGGGTGCCAAATGAACATCGTGGTCATAGGTATGGGCGAGGTCGGTCGTCACTTGTTGAGCGTCCTCGACAAAGAAGGTCACGACATCGTTGCGGTCGATTCGAACCCCAAGGCGGTTCAATACGCTGAGGAACACTACGACGTGGCGTCGATCATCGGCTACGGCGCCAGCGAAACCTTGCTGAAGATCGCCGGCGTCGGTCGCTCCGACCTGGTCGTCGCCGTGACCAACCACGATGAGATGAACCTGATCGCCGCGCTGGCGTCCAAGCAGCTGGGCGCAAAGCACGTCGTCGCTCGCGTCCAAGGGACAGCCTGGTCCGAGTGGACGGAGGGCATCCGCTACGGCTTGCTCGGCGTCGACGTCGTGATCAATCCGCGTGTTCTCGTCGCGCAAGAGCTCAGCCGAATCGCCCGATCCTACGGCGCCTCGGACGTCGTCGACCTCGCGCAGGATCGGGTCGAGCTCGTTCAGATCGACCTCGACGAGTCCCGCATGCTCAACAAGCCCCTTTCCTCGCTCGAGCTTCCACCGCACACCCTGGTGAGCGCCGTGGTCCGAGACGGCGAGCTCTTTGTCCCTGGCGGAGCCGACGTGTTGGTCAAAGGCGACCGCGTGTACTTGATCGGGCGACCGGATGGCGTGCTTGCCGCAGAGCGGCTCTTCAGCAAGGAACGCAAAGCACGTCGAGTCTGCATCGTTGGTGGCGGCGTGGTGGGAAAGGCACTCGCGCGCGAGCTGTTGCAGCAGGAGGCCACCGTCATGATGATCGAAAGCGATCTCGAAGTAGCCGAAGAGATCAGCGCCGAGTTTCAGGGCATCGAAGTCGTGCACGGCGACGGAACCGATGGAGCGCTGCTCGACGAACAGGAGGTCGGCACCTACGACTTGTTCGCCGCGGTGACGAAGCAGGACGAAATCAATCTCATGGCGGCGCTCCTCGCTCAGCGCGCTGGCTGCAAGCGAACCGCCACGATCGTGCAGCGGGCCGACTACGCATCGATCTA
>CAMYMX010000281.1 GCA_947259605.1 uncultured Polyangiaceae bacterium
TCCAGGCGCTCTGCGACGAAGAAAACGCGCAGTCGTCGCGTGTCCTACAGAAGGTCGGAATGAAGTACGAAGGCCGGCTTCGGCAGTACGGCATGCATCCCAACCGCTCGGAGCTTCCCCGAGACTGCCTGATGTACGCCCTGGTTCGCCGCGATTGAACCACGAATCGAAGCGACTACACTCCGCCCCCAATGCGCATGCTGACGACCGTAGCTGATGAGAGCGAGGCCCAAACGCTCGGCGATGCGCTCTATGCAGATGGCGTGGTCACCACGCTCAAAGAGACCCGGGACGGTGCGATTGCGATTTGGGTTCACGACGAAACGCAGATGGAGCAGGCGCGCGCCTTCTTGGATGGTTTTGATCCAAGCTCGAGTCGAGTCGCTGAGCTGGCAAAGCAGGCACGCGCACGGCGCAAGAAAGAAGCCAAGTCCGACGAGCAACTTCGGGCGCGCACCGAGAAGGTTCGCGAGCAGATCGAAGCCAAACAGAACATGCGCATTGGGACGGTAACGACCGGCCTGATCGCGATCAGTGTCGTCGTCTTCTTTCTGACCGACATGGGCGAGAACATGGGGGTCATCCGTTATTTCACCTTCGTCCCGCCGGTACTGACGCGTGGCGGTCCGGTTTGGGGCAACGTAAGCGCGATTTGGGAGGGGCAGCCCTGGCGCTTGTTCACGCCGATGTTCCTGCACTTCGGCTTCATGCACATCCTGTTCAACATGTGGTGGCTGAAGGACCTCGGCACGGCGATCGAACGCGTGTTCTCCGCGCGCTACTTGTTGATTTTCGTCTTGGTCACCGCGGCATTTTCGCATGTTCTCGAATACGCAATGTCGGGGCCCACGACTTTCGGCGGCATGTCGGGCGTGGTCTACAGCCTGTTTGCCTTCGTCTGGATCCGAGGCCGCCTCGACCCGAGCTTCCCGTACCGAATGCCACAGCAACTGGTGACGTTCATGTTGATTTGGTTGGGGCTGGGCTTCACCGGCTGGGTCGGGCCGATTGCCAACTGGGTGCACACTGGGGGGCTGCTGGTCGGCGCGGTCTGGGGGGTGATTTCGTCGGGGTATCTTCAGCGCAAGCTGGGGCGCTGAGACTGGCATACCGGGGCGCGGAAAAAGCCGCGACACGGGGACATGAACACCAACCCACCCGCGGCAGCGCGAGCCCGAAGGGCGAAGCCCGGCGCAACGCGCCGGCCAAGCGCGAGCGCAGCGAAGCGCGCGGCAGGGAGGACTACGGGTGGGGGTGGGCGGGCGGTGTAACTAAGCCTAACCAGCTCACCAACCCACCAACCCCGCTCACCAACCCACCAACCCCGCCCCCCAACCCACCCGCGGCAGCACAAGCCAAACAGTGACGCCCGCCCCAAAGCCCCTGCCCCCGTCAGAACAGCGGCATCAGCCGGGCATAGCTCCGCTCCCGGTCCCTCTGAATATCATCAAAAATCCCCTGAATCTCCGCCCTTCCCTCTCGCTCGAGCATCCGCTCGTTGTGCGAAACGACCGACGCGGCGACGCTTTGCGGGGCCTTCGCTCCGTTGAGCTTCTCCAAGTCGATATCGAAGATGTCGCGGTAGTGGGGCGGATCCTGAGCCCGGATTTCTTCTAGGCGAGATCGGCGGACGAGCTGTACCGTGGGATCGGGGGTTTGCCTTAGAAACTGGATTGAACCTGCGGATTCAGCCGCGCACGGGTAGAACGGCGCAGTTAGAAAGACGCCGTCGTGCTGCTTGCCGATCGATCTTGCCCAGGCCGCAAAGGAATCCGGCCCTCCAGCGAAGCGCGGGGCGATCACGAACGCAACGTCGATCGTATCGTCGCCCGCCCAGCCGCCCAGTACGGGGGCTAGCTCCTCGGGACTGCAAGACGCGCGGGTCACGACGTGTGTACGCTTACGGCCCTCGACTCGCGCTGCCCTTGCCCAGGGACAGACCGAAAAACGCTCGATCAGCTCGAGGTGGTAGCGCGCGTGGAGCCGGAGCGCCTCACGCCGGAGCGCCTCATGCGGATTCACCGGGCTCAATGCGTCGCCCGCGCAATTCGTTTCGAGAGATATTCGTCGAGGTGGGGCACGATCTGCATGCTCAGCGCTTCGTCGGGCTTGACGAACTCTGCGCGAACGACCTCGCGGTTGTCGACTTGCACGTTCGGCTCGGCTTCCACCTCGAGCTCGAAGATGTCGAGCGTGTCCTGGCGGTGCTCGAACACATGCGTGCCGTGATAGGCGTGGACCAGTCGCTTGGGCTGCACGTTGATGCCGACCTCTTCGCGGAGCTCGCGTGCCGCCGCAGTTCGGCGATCTTCACGGGGTCGGATGTAGCCGCCCGGCAAGGTGAGCTGAGCTCGGTAGGAGTTCTTCACGAGCAAGACTCGGCCGTGGTGCCAGACCGCCACGAGCGCTCCGGTCGTCTCCGGTCGTCGAATGAACCACAGAAGCCGTAACCCCCAATGCGCCACCCGATACACCGCCCTGATCAAGGCGTTGAACATGGCCACAGGTTACCAAAAGAGCCGGGGGCAGAGAAATCCCTGCTTAGCGGGGTCCCTTCAGAGGGTTGCGCCCGCTCGCGCCCAGTCCCCGCGCCGATAGGCGAGAATACCGAGGAACATACGAACTAAGAACGAAATGGGGACGGCGACCCAGATCCCAAACGCGTCCCAGCCCACGACGAAACCGAGGAACCAGCTGAGCGGGACCTGAATGATGAGCGTGCCGACGATGTTGATCATCAGGCTGGTGCTGGTCGCGCCGGCGCCGCGGAGCATTCCAATCAGCCCGATGTGGATACCGACGACCGGCATGCCCCAACCGAGGACCTGCATCCACAGGATCGAATAGCGGCCCAGCTCGGTCGCCGGGTCGATATCGAAAATCGCAATAATCGGCGTCGCGCCGAACACGATCGACAAGCCGAGAAACGTCATGATCGCCGTCGACAGGATGATGCCGCCGTGGACGACTTGACGCGCCTCAGGCTCGTCGTCGGCGCCAAGCGCATTTCCGACCATCGCCCCAATGGCCTGCGAGACCCCGAGCCCGGGCACGAACGCCAGAGACTGAACTCTCAGCCCAACGCCGTGGGCTGCGACGGCCACCTGCGCGACCCGTGCCAGCATTCCAACGACGGAGAGAAACGCAATGTTGAGGACCAGCATGTCGAGCGCGGCCGGCGCTCCAATGCGGAAGAGATCGCGGGCGAGCGGCTGATCAAGCCGTGCCAAGCCGAGACGAGCACGAACACCATAGACGACGTCACGCCTCAAGATGAGCACCATCAGGACGACTGCAACGGCCTGGGAGATGACGGTACCCCAGGCCGCGCCGCGGACACCCATGGCGGGAAAGCCAAGGCGCCCCAAGATCAGGCCGTAGTTCAACACGATGTTGATGAGGTTGCTCAATAGCGCGATCATGAACGGCAGCATGGTGTTGCCGACTGCGCGCAGAGCCGCCGCGAACAACATGTTCAAGTAGAAAAACACGGTGAGTGAAAGGAGTGGGCGCAGGTAGCTCACCGCGAGGTCGCGCACCCCTGCCTCGGCGCCGAGCCACTCCATGATCTGGCCGGCGGCGAGGTTGCCGACGATCGCCACCGCGATCGACACGAGATAGGTGAGAAGAATGCTCTGGTGCAGAACGTGATTGATGCGGTCGGATTGACGAGCGCCGTGGGCACGAGAAATGAAAGCGACCGTTCCCACCGTCAGCCCGAGCATCGCCACCATCAGCAAAAACACCAGCTGACCCGCAAACCCAAGCGCCGTCAGCGCCTCCTCGGCATTGCCCAAACGACCGCACATCGCGGTGTCGACCGCCAAGGTGAGTACGCTGAGCAGATTCAAGCCGACGATCGGCATCGCCAGATCGAAGAGGCGCCGGAAGATGGTGCGATCGACGCTCTTGAATGGACCTGACGCGGATTTCATCAGCGGCGGGGGACCTTGCATCGCTCGTCGTGACGGCGCCAGTGCTTTCGCGATGGTGCTAGTCTTGTCGGGCAATGGCCGGTGAGCCGCGAGAGTTTGGTCCCTATTACTTGCTGCGACGTCTCGGCGTAGGCGGAATGGCCGAGACCTTCGAAGCGACGCGCATCGGAGCTGGTGGATTCGAGCAGCGCGTTTGTTTGAAGCGCGTTCTGCCCGCGTTCAGCGAGGACTTGGAGTTCGTCTCGCGTTTCCGGCGCGAGGCCGTGCTCGCCGCGCAGCTTCGACATACGAACATCGTGGGCGTCATCGACGTAGGCGAGATCGACCGCGTCCACTACATGACGCTCGAGCTCGTCGACGGCCTGGACCTTCGCTCTCTTCTGAAATTGTCTGATCGGGAGAAGCTCTCCCCCGATACGGTGGCGCTGATTGGTCTGGACCTCGCTTACGCGCTCGAGCATGCGCACAGAAGCCTCGTTCATCGCGACATCTCGCCCTCGAACATCTTGATTGGCCGCTCGGGTGAGGCAAAGCTCGCCGACTTCGGCATCGCAAAGGCGCTCGACGATGCGAAAGCAACAGCAAGCCGCAGCGCGAGGGGAAAGGTCCCGTACATGTCTCCTGAGCTCATGCGTGGCGAAGCCGTCGACGGACGCGCGGACTTGTTTTCACTGGGCGTAGTTCTGTTCGAGGCTGTGGCCGGAGTGCGCCCTTTCGACGGCGCACACGACGTCAAGACCATGCAAAAGATTTTAGAGGGTGACCGCGTGTCGTTGGAGGCGGTCGCGCCAGATGTGCCGGCGCAGCTTCGAGAGATCATCGAGCGATTGATCGAGGTCGACCCCGCAGTGCGCACGCCAAACGCGTCTCGTTTGATCGAAGAGCTCGGGGCCGTTGCGCCTCCTCCATCGCTGAGGTGGCAACTCGCGTCGACCGTCGAAAGCCACCGAGGCGGTCCAAAGGCCCGGATGCACGTCCGCGCGCGAGAAGAAGAACGGGACACCGAGCTCAGCCGTCCGCCGCGTCTCGCGCCAATGGAAGAACGTGAAACCGAACCGCCCAGTTCGCCAAAGCCCCGCAGGACCGCACGGGCCATGATGCTAGCGAGCGTATTGGTCTTGGGCTTGGTCGCGGCCGTCACCGGGGCACGATGGCTAGAACAGCAAGCCGAGATGGCAAGGTCAGTGTCAGCGCCAGTGTCGGTGTCAGCGCCAGCGCCAGTGTCGGTGTCAGCGCCAGTGTCGGTGTCAGCGCCAGCGCCAGCGCCAGCGCCAGCGACAGAGTCGGCGTCTCCGGCTCGTGCGCGCAAAGGCTGGGTCCATGTGATCGTTCAGCCCTGGGGCAATGTCTGGATCGACGGAGCCTTCATGGGAAGAGCCCCCGTCAAGGCGCGCCTCTCCAAAGGCAGGCACGTCGTCAAGGCGGGGCGAGAGCTGCCGAGCCAAACGCGAGTCGTCCGCGTCGAGGCGGGCGCCCGAAAA
>CAMYMX010000282.1 GCA_947259605.1 uncultured Polyangiaceae bacterium
AGAATCCTTCCTTCGAAAGCGATGCATTTGGTCGACAGGTCGAAGGTATCCCCGCCAACCGGGTCGTAGATCACATCCGCCCCGCGCCCTGCGGTCAACTCCTTGACCCGCTCGACCCAATTCTCTTCTCGGTAGTTGATCACCTCGTGCGCTCCGTGCTCTTTCACGAGTGCGAGCTTTTGAGCCGTCCCAGCCGTGCCGATGACCTTCGCACCGAGCGCGACTCCGAGTTGGACCGCTGCGAGCCCGACTCCTCCGGCCGCTGCGTGCACCAGGAGCGTTTCGCCTTCCTTCAGGTTCGCACGATTCACCAGGCCGACGTAAGAGGTCTGATAAACGAGCCCGAGTGCCGCAGCTTCCTCGAAAGTCATCTCGCTAGGAATGGGAAAGACACGCGCTTCAGGCGCGGCCACGATCGAAGTGAAACCACCATATTCCAGCAAGGCACTCACTCGATCGCCGACGGAAAAACGCGAGATGCCTTCGCCAAGCGTTCGAACGAATCCTGCCACCTCGGCACCGGGCGAAAAGGGAAGCTCCGGCTTAACTTGATACTTGCCTTCGGTAATGAGGATGTCGAAGAAGTTGCAGCCCACCGCCTTCACATCGATGACGACCTCGCCCGGGCCAGCGTGTGCTTCGCTCAGCTCCTCGCGTTCGAGGGCCGCCGGACCCGCCAGCTCCCGCACCACCATCCTGTACATACAGCCGAAGTTTGCCCGAAAAACAGGACAAGACTAGCCAGGCGCGCCAAAAACGCCGGGGTCCTGGTATAACCGAGGCGATGGCTGGCCCGAGGCGAAAGTACCCGCTACCCGCGGGTGTCATTCCGGCAGCACCCGAGGGTGGCACGGAGGACATTGGGTCGCGCGTGCGCACCAAGGCGCCCGCAGCTGCCGACAGGGGCTCGGACAGCCAACCAGTGCTCAAGGAAAACCTCGTCGATCTCGCGCGAAGGCTCGTCGACGAGCTGGTCACTCTCGGCCCCAATGAAATCGCACCCGTGGTGAGGCGCCTGATGGCGCTCGGGAATTTCGCGCTCGAGGAGCTGGCCGAGAGCTTCCCGGGTCCGCTCTGGCGCCAGGCCTTGGCGACAGACTCCCGATTGCAGCGTCCCGACGAAATCTCGGCGATCGCTGCCGCCCTTGCTGCGTTCGAGGGAGAGGCGATCCCCTATCTCGCCCGCTTGATGCGGCATCCGACCCCGAAGGTTCGCTACTACGCGGCGGTCATCTGCGCCGCGTACTCGAGCCCGCGCCTGATCGAGCCGCTGATGCAAGCCTCACTCGACGAAGACCGGGAGTGCCGGCGCGTCGCGCTGCATTTACTGAGCGCCTATCAGCATGAAGCGCTCTACCGAAGTGCCCTTGGCGAGCTCCGACGCTGTGCGTCCGAGGTCACCGAGCCGCTCGCCATTCGGCGCCGGGCGGTCTCGGCGCTGACCCAGCTGCGCGACGAAGCCTCTGCAGCCCTGTTTGTCGATTTGCTGGCCGACTCCGATCGCGGGATTGCAACGGCCTGCCGTGTGGGGCTCAGGGTGCTGACCGCCCACGACTTCGGCTTTTCGCGGGACCCTTGGCTGCGCTGGCTCTCCGAACGTGGCGACGAAGTTCGCATTCAGTGGCTGATCGAAGGCCTTGGAGACGGCCGGGGCAACATTCGTCTGCTCGCGTCGCGCGAGCTTTGGCATCTAACCCGGTTCTTGCAGCCATTGTCCGAGACCGCCGACCGTGACCAGTTCCTGACGATCCAGGCGAGCTACCAGCGCTGGTGGGCGAAAAACCACCCCGAATGATTACGGAACACCGGCTTCCCGCAGCGAGGCGCGCAAAGGTTCGACCCCTTCGAAGACGACGCTGTGAATTCGGTGATCCCGCGCAGCCTCGCAGTTGTCGATCCGATCATCGATGAAGACGCAGCGCTCTCCCGCCACGCCGAGCGCATCCAACGCCTGTGCATATGCTGCCGAGTCTGGCTTGCGAAGCCCAGTCAGACAGGAGACGAACGTCCAATCCAGAAATCGGGACAGTCTCAGGCGTTCTTCGATGAGGCGGTACCAAACCGGATAGTTTGAAAACGCGTGCATCCGGCATCCTGCGCGGTGAAGCTCGCCGAGGAGCTCTTCGAGGCCGGGGAGCCATTCGTACGAAGCGCGAACGAGGCGCACGAAACCCTCTCGATCGAATTCCCGACCGTCTGCAAAAAACCCGGTGAGAAAATCCTTCTCGCTGCGCTCACCGCGCTCAAACTCGACCCAGGCGCTTGGATGCTTCACCGCCAGCAGCTCCTCGAAGCTCAGTCCGAAGAACTCCGGGATCTCCTCGAAAAACGGATCGCGTACGAGGGTGCCCATCACGTCCCAAAGGAGGATCGGTCGCATCGGCTCAGCCAACCGCCGTGTCGCCGAGGTCGTGCGGCGCCCGTTGCTCCAGCCCGTGGCGCCGGAGTTTGTCGAGGAAAGTCGTACGCTTGA
Organism: uncultured Polyangiaceae bacterium; assembly: GCA_947259605.1. Lineage (GTDB taxonomy): Bacteria > Myxococcota_A > Polyangia > Polyangiales > Houyiibacteriaceae > SG8-38. The sequence goes on from CAMYMX010000282.1 coordinate 2,474, forward strand.
GCCCCAGCATGCGCGCGGCCTCACTCTTGTTGCCCCCGGATCGGAAAAGGGCCCGCTCGAGAAGACGGCGTTCGACCTCGATGTAGGTACCGGTCAGCGGTTCCTCTTCATCGGCCCCGGGCCAAGCGAGCGGGGGCAAATCGCGAAGCCCGATCGTCTTCGAAGACGCTTTGGTGACGGCGAGCTCGATGATCAGCTCGAGCTCGGCCACGTCACCGAGCCAATCGTGGTCCACGAGGGCGGACATCGCCTCTTCCGTGATGCCGACGGGCTCGCGGGCTAGGACCCGGCACGCCCGGTCAATGGCGAGGAGTGCCAGCGAAGGAACGTCTTCACGCCGGTCGCGCAATGGCGGAATCGCGAGACCCGGTAGCGTGAAGTGTTTCGCGAGCTCGGGATCGAGCGCACCACGCAGCTCGAGCTCGCCCAGCGGGGCACGCGCTGTCGCGATGATCCTTGGTCGCACCAATGGAGGTTCATGGCTCTCATGCTCTTCGGCATCCTGCTCGGCCAGTGCTGAAGCAAGACGCGCCTGATTCGACCTGGAGAGCGCCGGGAGGTCTCGCAGGAGCAAGGTCCCGCCCGCGGCGGACCGAAACCAACCGGTGCGACTGTCCGTCTGGGACCCAAAGAGCAGACGTGCCACTTGGTCGGGCGGTGCGGCTGAGCAATCCGCGACGACGAACGGCGCCTTCCAACGCGGCCCGCGGTCGTGGATGAATCGGGAAACCGGCAGAACCGGAGAGCCTGCCGGAGCGACCAGCAGGACCGGATCGACCAGCGGGGCAAGCTCGATGGCGCGCGTCTGCACGCGCCGCATCGACTGGCTGTACGCCACGTGCAGGGTGCGATCCTCGGCAAGACCGCGACCGAGCACATCACACTGCCCCCGAAGTTGATCGAGCTCCCCTTCGAGCGCCGTAATCCGGTCTTCCGCCTCGCGCCGCAGCGTGGATAACTCGTGAATGTGGGTATCTGCCCGGCGCTGCGCGAGCGCCGAGGCTAGAGACCCGCCAAGCGCATCTGCCAATCGTCCAAGCTCATCGAGCTCGGTGCCCGACAGCGCCTCCGACCGATCGCCGCGGGGCAGAAGAAGCACGCCTTCAACGTGGTCGAGATGCACGCAGGGCATTGCGCAGCCTATCCCCTGATCTTCCATCGTGTTCACGAGCTCTCGGATCGAGGGCTCGCGAACGACTCGGGCTCGCAGATCGACGAGATCGAGGACCCCCTGGTGACCGTCGGCGAAGAGCGCCCGCGTGATCGCGGCAGGTGCCTTGGCCGCCCTGATGTTCGCCCGCTCGCCGGTGTCGAGCCGAAGCCGCAGGGAGGGCTCCAAGGTGTAGAGTTCGGGAGACCCTTTGCCGTCTTCGAAGACCTTGCCGAGGGGCACGAGAATTCCGACGGCGACCTCCTCGAGTGCCGCGCCTCCGGCCAGGCGACGCCTCGCAGCTTCCGCGGCGTCGGCAAGGCGGCCTGAAGTGCTCCATACGGCGCGATTGGAAAGCCTTCGAACCAACGAAAACGTGAGCCACCAAAGCACTCCAGAGCCGAGCGCGAAGACGCCGAGCTGCCATCGCACCAGAGGCGCGTCCGGAGCGAAGCCCAGGGTCACGGCGAAACAAAGAGCGGAAGCAATGACGACCGGCACACCAACACGCCGCAACGAGCGCCATCCCGGATCGAGCCAGGCGAGGTGCCCGAGCCAGAGCAGCGAAGCCACGCCAAACTCGACCGTCGTGGCGAGCACGCCTTCGAACGGACCGAACCAGCAGTAGGCAAGCCCCACGGCGAGGCCGGCGAGTGCGATCCCGGACAAGCTCCCCTCGACCACATGTCCCCTGCCAACGAGCACGATTTGGTGCAGTGCGCCCGTCGCCAGAATCCCGAGGACGACCACGACCGCAAAGGTCATCTCCGGAAGCAACCCCTGTCGCGCCAAGCCGGCTCCGACGAACGCAGCCAACGCAAGAGCGCCAAGCGCCCCATATCGGACGAGCGACCCGGTATCGCGGGGCAAGACGAGATCGAGCATCGTCAGTGCTGCGAGCAGCCAGGCGATGTCGTGGGTGAGCTCAAGAAGCGGCGAAGCGGTACGCGCGGACGCCATCGCGATGGCTAGGCTCGCCCCCATGAATGCCAGCCGTGATGCGCCACGCCGACTCGACCAGGACACCAGTACGGCGAGCGGCGTCAAAGAGAACGCGAGAGACAGCGAAACCAGGAACCAGTCCGGGGAGGCCGCTGTGTTTGAAGAAGCCCGCGCGGCCAGAACGTAGAGAACGGACGCAGGACCCAGTATGGTGAGGAGCCTCGGGATTCGCACGATGGGAGCTCGTCTAGGCGGTGCGGGCGGAGTCTATCACCGGCTGTGCGCATGACCAGAGCTGCTCGGCTGTGTGTCCACAAACATCCGGAAACCGACTCCTACCCACCAGGTCCGATACTTCTTCTGTGCCGCGACCCGCAGCTTCTTCGACTTCCCGGGCTCATAGCCGAAGTCTTCCTGGGTCAGGTGCTTGAGCTCTTCACCGGCGCGCCGGCGCAAGCGCTCGTCGGAATGGAGGAGCGCGTTGATGAGCCATACCACGCGGTGCTCTACGCGGTGCTTCTCGTACCAGGCGTTCCATTTCTTTTTGCTGCGGTTGAAGTCCTGGCAACTCAGGCGCACCAGGCTTGCATGGGCAGCTTCGACCACCGCGGACTCTGAGCTCTCGAGCAAGGAAACGAAGAATTCGAACGACTCGGCGTCGCGCAGCCTTCCCAAGGCCTCGATGGAAGCCGCCTGTAGCTCCAAGTTGCGGCCGTCCCGTGCAGAAGCACGAAGCCGCTCGATGAGCTGGGTAAACTCAACCTCGCATGCGTAGAGGACGCTCAGCGCGCGGTAGGCGTTGCTGCGGACGCCCGGGTCGGCGTCGAACAAACGACGGCC
>CAMYMX010000283.1 GCA_947259605.1 uncultured Polyangiaceae bacterium
GTGAAGTCGCCATTAGGCCAGTGCTGACGTAATGCGCTATTTAATATATGCAGATTTGTGCCAATATGGCTTTAATGCTTCCTATACCCCCCGGAGCGCAGGAATTGACGTGAGTTACTGTGGCTGTGGGCTGAAATTTAGTGTTTGAATGACCTAAACTTTGAATACGGCATCCGGAGGTACTGGAGTACATGCAACGCAAGACTGGCGACTACGACCGCTGGATCGGCGGAATGAACAAGCTGCTGCGCCGGCTGACGGGTCAGGACTAGCGCCGGGGCCCGCCTGCATGCTCACCTGCCGCCAGTGCGCACTTGTCGCATTGCTCAGCGGACCGCTCGTCCTGGGGTTGTCGTCCCGGAGCGCCCGGGCCGAGGTCTTCCGCGCCGGCCCCATCGACGGCATCCTGGATGTCACTCTCGCCTACGGTGTGGTGTCCCGAACCAAGAGCCCCGACCTCGACTTCGTCGGCATCGCGAACGGCGGCAACGCGCCGTCGGTGAACTCCGACGACGGCAACCTGAACTACGAAGAGGGACTCATCGCCAACCAGATCCGGCTGAGCGCCGACCTCACGCTGGCATGGAGAAACTTCGGTGTCTTCATCCGTGGCTTCGGGTTCTACGACTTCGAGACGGAGCTGAACGATCGCGCCCGCACCGAGCTCAGCAGCCATGCGCGTGACCTCGTGGGCGCCGGCGGAGAGCTGCAGGAGTACTACCTGAGCGCCCAGTTCACGCCGCTGGGACTGCCGGTTCAGCTTCGGGTGGGCAACCAGGTCATCAACTGGGGGACGGGGGGCTTCCTGCGCTTCGGAACGGACGTGATCAACCCGATCGACTTCGTCTCTCTATTGAGTCCCACCGCATCGGCTCGGGACATCTTCGTGCCGCAGGGCATGGTCTGGGCCGCGAGCAACGTAACCGAGCTGATCGCGATCGAGGGCTTCTACCAATACGACTGGGAGCCGGTGATCGACGCCCCCGTCGGCTACTTCTTCTCCGGGGATGACCTTCTCGGAGGAAATCGGACCAACAAGTACGTGACTGGGGACGGCGAGTTCTCGGACCTCGGCACGGATCTCGGCCAGGAGTTCGGTCCGCCCTACAGCGGCTTCGACGAAAACTTCATGCGAGTTCCAGCCTCCAACCTCGACGATGCGAGGGATCAGGGACAGTTCGGATTCACGGTACAGCTACTGCTACCCGCGTTGAACACCAGCAGCATCGGCGTGCACTTCACTAACTATCACAGTCGCCTTCCACTCATCAGCGCGGTCACTGCCAGCCAGACGACGATCGACGACGCGGCCGCCATCGGAGCGGGAAGTCCGACGGAAGACCAGAAGACCGTTGCTCTGGGAACGTTCTCGAACGACACCTCCTACATCGTCAACTATCCCGAAGACATCCGGATGCTCGGCGCCTCCTTCGACGGCGTCCTGCCCCGTCTGGGTACGCTGGTCGGCCTCGAGCTCTCGCATCACTTCAACTGGCCGGTGCAGATCGTCCCTGACGTCGTGATCGAGACGGCGCTCTCGCCAATCCGAAACGCCCTGGACGGAAATCCCTCGGGTCCCATCAGCGCCAGTCAGGTGATCTCGGGCATCGACGAGACCCACAAGACGCAGCTCGCGCTGAGCCTCGCCCAGGCCTCCGGTCCGCAACTCTGGTCTTCGTCGTCGCTGCTCGCGATCGACATCGGCTGGGTGCACTTCGATGATCTGTCACAGGATGACGTTTTCGACCAGGACTCCTGGGGCTACTCGATCACCGGCGTCCTCACCTACGACGGTGTGTTCGGCGCCTTGAACCTGGAGCCCTTCGTGGCCTTCACACACGACGTGTCGGGCATCACGCCCGGGCCGGGCGGAGCCTTCCTCGAGAAGCAGAAGTCTGTCTCTGTCGGACTGTCGGTCAACTACACCAATACCATCACCGCCAACTTCACCTACGTCTCGTTCTTCGATGGCAAGCCCTTGAACGCCAACGTGGATCGCGACTTCTTCTCTTTCAACATTCGGTACTACTACTGATGCGTGCGCGGTGCGACATGGTTCTCTTCGCACTCGTCACGCTGCTCGCAGCCGGGTCCGCAAGCGCCGAAGTGAGCGCGGAGGAGGCCGCGAAGCTCGGAACGACCCTCACTCCCATAGGGGCCGAGCGCGCCGGCAACGCCGCGGGCACGATCCCGGCCTGGACGGGTGGCATCACCCGGCCGCCCGCCAGCTACAAAAATGGGCAGCGACACCCGGATCCCTATCCGGAGGACGAGGTCCTGTTCAGCATCACCGCCGAGAACGCGCACGAACACGCCGAACACCTGAGCGAGGGGCAGCTGGCCATGCTGGCCGCCTATCCCGAGACCTGGAAGCTGCAGGTCTATCCAACGCGCCGCTCCGCGTCCTATCCAAACTGGGTCTACGCAGCCGTCGCTGCCAACGCGACCTCCGCCAGGCTGGTGCTGGAGGGCAAGGGCAGCGTCGCAAATGCGCGTGTCAGCTCGCCCTTTCCGATTCCGCAGAACGGCCTCGAGGTGATCTGGAACCACAACCTGCGCTGGCGTGGTGTACGCGTCACTCGCACTGAAGGAGAGACCGCGGTCACGCGAACGGGCCGGTACAACCTGATTCAATCGATTCAGGAGCTCGGCTTCCCGTACGCATCCCAGTTCGAAACCGCGTTTACCCGCCGATACCCCAACGTCATGTTCGCCATCAAGGAGAAGATATTCGCTCCCGCGTTGCTCTCGGGGAACGGCGCCCTGGTGATCGAGACTATCGACCAGACCACCGATCCCCGGAAGGCCTGGAGCTACAGCCGTGCGCTGCGGCGAGTGCTGCGCAATCCCTTTGTCGCCTACAACTTACCGGCCGCGGACAGCGACAGCCTGCGCACGGTGGACGACAGCTTCATGTTCGTGGGCCCCCCGGATCGCTTCGATTGGAAGCTCCACGGCAAGCAGGAGATCTACATTGCCTACAACGCCTATCGCCTGCACAGCGGCGGCGTCCGCTCCAAGGACATTCTCCAGCGCCACCACATCAACCCCGAGCTGGCGCGCTACGAGCTACATCGGGTCTGGAAGCTGGAGGCGGTGCTCAAGCAGGGTATGGAGCACATCTATTCACGCCGCATCTTCTACCTCGACGAGGACAGCTGGCAGATCGGACTCGCCGAGAGCTACGACCGCGACGGAAAGCTCTGGCGCGTGAACGAGGCCCACGCCCTGAACCACTACGAGGTGCCGGTGCTCTGGAGCACCCTGCTCGTCTGGCACGACCTCAACGAGCGCCGCTATACGATCGGTGGCCTCGACAACGCCCGCCAACCACCACGCTTCATGGAGGGTGGCGATCCTCGGGAGTTCAACCCGAACGCCCTGCAGTACTACGTGCGCTGATCCAGGCCCCGGCGCGGGGCGTAGGCATGTCGGACCTGCTTGCCCACCTTGAAATGCTATGCTTCGTGCGGGATAGAGCAGACGGGGTGTGTAAGACCATGATCAACATTGCCAGACAAGCAGCCACAATCACGCTGGCCGTCACTTTACTGGTCCCGGTCGCGGAGGCCGAAACGCCAGAGATAAGAATCTTTGGCTCGGCCAATGAAATCATTGCTGAATACAAGAGCGCTAACTTCTGGGGCAAGATCGAGAAAGGCGCGGCCATCGACGTTCCGCCCTATCTAACTGTCGCTACCTCACCGACGTGGAACAAGGACTCCGCCATTTTGCCAGTCAACGACAAGAAGGAGCTGTTCTACCGTTCCCTCCTGCCGCTGATTCTCTATTCTAACGAGACCATCCTTGAGAACCGCGTGCGACTGGAAAAGATCGCGGATACCCCGAAAGGCACGGAGAACGAATGGCTGGCGGGCCTCGCCGCCAACTATAGATTGCTCAAGGAGGACGAAGTCCTGCCTGAAGGCGATGCGCTGTCCGCCCTCGTCGCGGAGCTCATGATGCGGGTGGATGCGGTTCCGCCCTCGTTGGCACTGGGGCAGGCTGCTTATGAAAGCGGCTACGGCACGTCCCGCTTTGCCCGCGAGGGCAACGCCCTGTTCGGTCAGTGGACCTATGGCGGCAAAGGCATGCAGCCCAAGCAGAAACGTGCCAGCAAGGGGAACTACGGCGTGGCCGCCTATGACTGGCCGCTCGAGTCCGTGCGTGGCTATATGCGAAACCTCAACACCCACCGCGCCTACCAGAAACTGCGTGACAAACGTGCGGCGGCGCGATCCAAAGGCCAGGGGCCGACAGGGGCCGAGCTTGCCGACACACTCACCAGCTACTCCGAGAGAGGTGCGGAGTACGTGAAAAGCCTCAAGGGCATCATGCGCACCAACGAGCTGGCAATCGCTGACCATGCAACACTCCAGGCCGGGCCGGCGATTCTCATCATCGACGTGCCGGGTGAGCAGGAGGTCGCAAAGATGAAGACCGAGATCGCCAGGCTGCGCGAGACAGGCCAGCTCGACGAGATACTCACGGACATGGGCGTCGATTTCGACTGAAAGGAGTTGCGACAGGTACTGTATCGCGCCCGCGGTATCAACCGCATTCCGGCCAGCCATAACCCCAGCGCCACGGCAGAGCGGAGCAGGGGATACCACCGATACGCACGGCACGGTACATGAGCTCGGCAATGGCGGCATACAGAGTCTCTATGGTCCCGGCCGACACGTCATACTTGACCATTAGTTCCTCTTGCCGCGTCTTGCCTGTCTCCACGACACAGGAGAGCAAGGCAATAATGAAAACGTAGTAAGGCTTACGGTGATTCATCGCGGTAGTGTTCTCGGGGTTGGGGTTGCCCAAAGAGGATTGCCATGTGCATCAGCATACCAAACACCATTATCAATCAGATAGCGAATCCCGCCAGCGCACAAAACAGTACTGAGGCGAAGGGATTTTGTATGTAAAAATTTTTCATTGTGTAATTTTTTTTGTAAGAAATTACACAAAAAGGCCGTAACAGGTACGGCCTTTTTGCAATCATGCTGTTTGTAACTACTGGATAGCGCTCTTATTCGCTTCTTCGATCTGTTGCTGCATCTTCGTCAAATTGAATGAACCTGGTGTCTGGCTGGTCGGGTAGTCCTTGAAGGTCATGAGGAACTCCCCAGTCATTCGTGTGATTGGCACTATGGCAAAAGCGTGATCGAGCCACCAGTCGTAATAGGTGTTCGAGTTTAGCTGGGCTCTTTCATACGGATCGCGTCGCAGATTGAAAATCAATGGGGCGCGCAACGTTACAAATGGTTCCAGCCAGAGAGCCATTGTTTTAGCACGCATCACCTGGAAGGTAATCTTCCAGTCGTTCCAGCGGACAGCAACAATCTCGGCGGTATCATTTACATAGACGAACTCATGGCGTGGCGACTCTTTCACCTTGCCCGTCAGGT
>CAMYMX010000284.1 GCA_947259605.1 uncultured Polyangiaceae bacterium
ACCAGTGGTCCTATGCCTATGCACGGCGGCAGTGGCCGCTAGCGGATGACGCAGAGCTGCGCTTTTGCCACCTTGCCGCCTTCGACCACGATTTGATCGCGATGGCCCGCGCATACGGCATTCCGGACGGACAAGACGAATTCCTGCTTCACAGCGACGAACAGAACAAGATCTTAGCCTGGCTGCGCGGGGGCCTCGTCATTGCCATGAACTTTCATCCGAGTCGCTCCTTCACCGACTACAGGATTCCCTCGGCGCCGGGCACATACCGCACGGTCCTCGATACGGACCGGCCTGAGTACGGCGGCTTCAGTCGACAGGCCGCCGACATTTCCCACCACTCGATGCCCGATCGAATCGAACGGCACTTCTTGAGCCTGTACCTACCATCACGAACAGCCCTCGTGCTCGCGCCAGCGACTCGGACAGCTACGTGAGCCACGGAAGTCGTGACTGGAAGCCGGAGCAGGCCCGCAAGTCCTTACGGCGTTTGCTTCCCGAGCTCGAGGAGGAGTTTGCGCCGCAGCTGGAGCCGCTTGCGTTCGACTGGCACCGGTTCAAGAATCGACTTCAACGCGAATGGGAGCGCTTGTTCTCGTATCTGCACGAGCTCTACGGCTGGCAGTACGATTTTCACTACACCCTGGAGCGTGTTCTACGCTCACTGATTCAATCGTGGCTCGAGCGTCCCGAAGCCTTGCGTCGCCTCGATGAGACGCGTGAAGCGGACCCGGAGTGGTTCCAGTCGCAGGAGATGGTCGGCATCGTCTTGTATGTGGATCTCTTCAGCGACCGCTTGGCCAAGCTCAAGGACCACATCCCCTATTTCAAGAAGCTGGGGCTCACCTATCTACATTTGATGCCTCTCTTCGTCTCTCCCCACGGAGAAAACGACGGCGGATATGCGGTCAGCGACTACCGCTCGATCAACCCCGACCTCGGAAGCATCGACGATCTCGAAGAAGTCACGACGGCGCTGCGCGACGAGGGCATCAGCGTCGTGCTCGACCTGGTATTCAATCACACGTCCGACGAGCACCAGTGGGCCATGCGGGCCAAGGCTGGCGATCCGGACTTCATGGCCTTCTATTTCACCTTTCCCGACCGCGAGCTTCCCGATCAGTTTCAGCGCTACCTGCGGGACATCTTCCCAGAGGCTAGGGCGGGCAGCTTCATCTGGAACGATGAGCTCGGACGCTGGGTCTGGACCACGTTCAACAGCTATCAGTGGGACTTGAACTACGCCAACGCAGAAGTCTTCCGCGCGATGGCCGAGGAGATGTTGTTTCTCGCGAACCGCGGCGTCGAGGTCTTGCGGCTGGACGCGGTTGCTTTTCTTTGGAAGCGGCTCGGCACGGACTGCGAGAACCAGCCCGAGGCGCACACCATCATCCGAGCCTTCAACGCCATGGCTCGAATCGCCGCGCCCGCTCTGCTTTTCAAGTCGGAGGCCATCGTTCACCCGAACGAGGTGATTCGCTATGTCCACCCCGACGAGTGCCAGCTTTCCTACAATCCGCTTCTCATGGCGCTTCTATGGGAGGCCTTGGCGACCCAGGACGTGCGGCTCCTCGCGCACTCGATGCGCACCCGCTACCGGCTTCCGGCAGGCTGTGCCTGGGTCAACTACTTGCGCTGCCACGACGACATCGGATGGACCTTCGACGACGACGATGCGCGCAGCGTCGGCATCGACCCCCGTGCGCATCGTCGGTTTCTCAGCCAGTTCTACACCGGTGAATTTCCAGGTTCCTACGCGCGAGGGACGAAGTTTCAGCAAAACGCGTTGACGGGTGACGTCCGCGTTGCTGGGACGCTGTCTTCGCTGGCCGGCCTCGAGAATGCCCTCGAACGAAATGACAGCGAGCTCATCGAGCGTGCTGTCCGGCGCATCACGCTGCTCATGGGCATCCAGGTGAGCATCGGCGGCCTTCCGCTTCTGTACGCGGGCGACGAGTACGGAATGATCAACGACTACACCTACCTCCACGATCCTCGAAAGGTCAACGACAGCCGTTGGGTACACCGCTGCAAAAAGCGCTGGGAGGCCAAGGAAGACCTCGCCGACATCGACACCATCGAGTGGCGCTTCTTCCGCGAGACCTCGAAGCTCTTCAAGCTCCGGAAGCAGCTCCCTGCCCTTTACGACGGTGGTATGGAAGTCGTTGACACGGGCAATCCCCATTTGTTCGCCTACCTTCGGTCTCACGCCGAGCAGCGCTTGCTGGTGGTCGCCAACTTCTCCGAAGCGACTCAAACGTCTGACGGCAGGTTCATGCTGCCCTGGGTTCCCGAGGGCGAAGCGCTCGATCGCCTGAGTGGCCACCGGGTCGCGCTCGCCGAGGGGCTCGTCCTCGAGCACCATCGCGCGGTCTGGTTGGAGGTCTGACGCTGCCGTCAGCCGAGCCGCTTCGCGCCTGAGCGCCTACGCGTTCGCGATCGCCTCGGCCGTTCGCACGCCGCCGAGCGCAACGGCAAGCGTGCTCTGCCCAAGCAGGACGGAGTCACCCACGAGATAGAGGCCCGGCGCGGCCTCACGCGGCCAGAGCGCCCGAGGTCGGTAGTGCTTCCATCCGACGCGCCTCGGCACCCCTCCGACGTAACCCAGGTGCCTTCCGGTGAACCGGGCGAAGGTCCGAGGGCTCGCCGTCATTTGGAACTTCGCATGGGCGAGCAGCTCGGGCGCGCGCCGACTGATGGTCTCTCGCATTCGGTTCTGAATGTCGGCAATGTAGACGCCCTGATCTTCGGGCTCGAGGTTTCGGAGCTTTTGCATCGGAACGTGCGTCGAAATCGTCGTGGTTCGCTGTCCTGCCGGCGCTCGCTTGTGCTCGTCGGCTGCGCTGATCGAGCAAAAGACGTGATTGCCCTCGATGAACGGCGCGGTTTGGTCATCGACGAGCTGCAAGTGCTTTGCGTCCGGTCCGCCGACGGCATCGGCGTCGATGGCGAGGTAGAGCATGGCGGCGCCCCATCCAGATTCCACCGCGGCTTCGACATCGGGAAGCGCGCCATTCACCTCGGGCCCGGCCATCCCGGCGAGGGATTGAGGCAGGACGTTGGCGACCACGGTTTGCGCTCGGAGCTCCCCGTTTCGGGTGTCCACTTGCCACGCTCCGCTTTCACGTCGAAGGCTCCGCACCCGATTGGCAAGCGAGACCCTGCCACCGGCTCGATCGATTGCCTCGGTCAGTGCCCAGGCGAGGCTCCCAATGCCACCGTGTACGTGGCCGGTGCCGCGGAAGAAGTAGTCGACGGCGGCCATCGCAAACGGTGCCTCGGCCTCGGTCGAGCTGGCTTGCACGGTGATCTGGCTGACCGCGTCGAGGTAGACCCGCAGTGGCTCCCAGCCTGCCAGACCGTGACTCGACACGACGTCGGAAAGCGGTCGTCCCATCCAACGAACGACAGGCGCGTACGACAACGACCGGCCGAGATGCCGCAAGACGGCCGTGGCGCTCAGGGGCGGGAGGAGGGCAGGGTCCTCGAAGAGCTTCCACAGCGCGTTCGCAACGCCGCGCTGAGTCGCGAAGAACGAACGCAGCGCTTCTGGATTCGCGCCTGGGAGCTCCGCGAACCGCCGAACGAACGCGTCGGGGTCTGGGGGAACGGCGAGCGACCATTGCCCGGTTCGAAGCTCGACGAGCGGGTCGAGCGTCTCGAAGCGAACCCCCAGGTCCCACTTGTCATTCCAGTTCGAGAAAAGCTGACCGTCGCCGAGTCCCGAAAACAACGTGGCCCCCGCTTCGAATTGATAGCCGCTTCGCGTAAAAGTGCTCGCGCAGCCACCGGGATAGCGAAGCGTTTCGCACAAGACGACGTCGGCGCCGAGCTCGGCCAAGCGTAGGGCAGCCGCGAGGCCACCGAACCCAGCCCCAACCACGACGACGTCGGCCTTTTCCATCCGAACCAGCTTTAAGGCCGAACGCGGAAAACGTCAGCGATCATTCGCCGATGTGTTAGTTTCGCGAGCAAATGCTGCGAAATCGACGCGCTCTCAGAGGCTGGCTCACGGCCGCCATCGTTTTTTCTCTCCTCCCCGTGCCAGCTCTTGCGCAAGAAACCGAAGGTCAGAAGTCGATCTACGATATGCCGCCGGTCGAGGAGAGCCACATCGCAGCCAAGTACAAGGCCACGCTCGAGAAGCCGCCGAACGTCGAGTGGTTCCTCGGAGCCGAGCTCGGCTTCCTCGCCGTCGCCAGCCACATCGTCCAGCTCGGCAACGACGGGACGCGGTTCAACTACCGCGATCAGGGCGGCCAGGACGTCCTCTTTCCCTTCTTCCGTCTCAGCACCGAGCTCAAGTTCAAGGGCCGACATACGATTGTGTTCCTCTACCAGCCGCTGAAGCTGAGCGGGGAAACCGTATTGAGTCAGGAGACGACCTTCGATGACGTGGTCTTCCCAGCGGGAACGCCTCTGAATTCGACCTACAGTTTCCCGTTTTGGCGAATCAGCTACTTGTATGACTTCCTGCGGCGCTCGGGCGACGAGGTCTCGATCGGCTTTTCGCTCCAAATCAGAAATTCGACGATCACCTTCACCTCGGCGGACGGCATGCTGCGCGCCGATCGCCGCAACATTGGGCCGGTGCCTGCGCTGAAATTTCGAGGTCGCTGGGCCTTTGACAGCGGGGTCTGGTGGGGGACCGAAATCGACGGGATCTACGCGCCGATCAGCGGGATCAACGGAAGCAGTAACGAAGTCACGGGGGCCTTGCTCGATGCGAGCCTCCGCGTGGGCTACGACTTCTCGGATCGGGTCGCCGGCTTTTTCAACGTGCGCTACCTGGCGGGTGGCGCCGTCGGAACCGACAGCACTCCGGACCCGGGGAGTGACGGCTACACCAAGAACTGGCTCAACTTCATCACGTTCAGCCTGGGCGTCGAGTTCCGAGCCATCCAGCGCTAGACGCCCAAGCTCGTGCCTGCGTCGAGTGTCCGGTACAGCCAATAGCTCACCAGGCCGGCCCTCGCCGACCAGGCGAGCGTCCTGAGCCAGTTGGTGCGGACGAGCATTCGCCAGGTTCCCTCGTCGAACCCCGACCCGAGCTGGCTGTGAGCGGGGACCTGCAGAAGAAAGGTCGAGGCCCAGACAAATGCGATCAGTCCGATGCCGAGCCAGATCTGCGCTGGAGTCTGGACTCGAAGCGGCGCCCAGAGAAAAGCCACGCTGGAAATCGCCTCAGCGATCATCAGGGGCGCGACGATGATCGAGATCGAGCTCGAATGGTGCGCATGAAACGCAGGAAAGGATTGGGTGTCCATCCGAGCGAACCCGGGATACTGGACCAGCTGCACGAACCAGATGATGCCCGTCATCGCCCAGGTGGTCGCGACTTGGATGAGAAACGTCATTCGACCAGCTCAGGACCGGACCACACGCAC
>CAMYMX010000285.1 GCA_947259605.1 uncultured Polyangiaceae bacterium
GTTTGACCTCGATTTCCGGCGATTCCTGAGACCGATGACAGGCAAATGATGCGTCCGGCTGGCCGCAACACCTCATCTCGCAGGAGTCGATCGGTGATTCGGATGACGGCGCCGAGATTGATGTCGACCGCCATGTCCCAGGCGTCGGGACTCATGCGCCCAAGGGTCTTGTCGCGTGTCACGCCGGCGTTGTGCACGACGATGTCCACGCCGCCAAACCGCTCTTTGAGCTCGGCGGCGATTCGCTTTGGCGCATCCGCGTCCGTGATGTCGACGAGGAGAGTGGATCCGCCGATGCGCTGCGCCACCTGGCTGCACGGCGCGTCATCCGCGGGTCGATCGAGACAGACCACATGCGCGCCCTCCGCAGCGAGAAGCTCGGCCGTAGCCTCACCGATGCCCCGTGCCGCGCCGGTAACGAGGGCGACCTTGCCGCCGAGGACGTGGGTTTCGGGCGCCTCTTCACCTCGAGCCGAGTTCGTGATGTGAAATGGCTGGCAGCTGATGAAGGCCGACCGGGGAGACAGGAGAAAGCGAAGCACCGCGTCGAGTCGTTGCTCGGCGCCTTCTTGCACGAACACGGTATTGGCGATCGATCCGTTGCCGCCGATTTCTTTCGCGAGGCTTCGGGTAAAGCCCTCGAGGCCGGCTTGCGTTGCCGCATTCACCGGCTTTTTCGCATCCGACGCTGGGCGACCAAGCACGACGACGCGGCCCGATCGATTGAGCCTGCGAATCCACGGATGGATGAACTCGTAGAGCTGGTGAAGATCTTCCGGTGTATCGAGGCCCGTGCCGTCGAACACGATGGCGTCGAGGCGCGCGCCTTCCGGGGCGTCGCCGGGCGCCACGAGCTGCGGAGCGCGCGCCCAAGCTTCGCCAGGCCCGACAAAGGGCTCGATGGCAGCCTCGGAGGTGCCAACGACCCAGGGGTAGGCGCCCGCTTTCGTCAGGCTCTGGGCAAGCACGGTCTGCAGCGACCCGACGCCGCACACGAGCACCTTCTTGTCGTCGAGCGGTCGCTCCTCGTAGGGGCCTTGGGCCCGCACCAGCTTCTCCGGAACCGGGATCGGAAGGCCAAGGGTCTTCACCAGTTTTCGCGCGTTCTCGTTCTCGAGCAGAAAATCAGTCATTCGAGCTCAGCTCCTCACTGAATAGGTTCCAACCAAATAAGCAGGGCCGCCGGGCGCGTCCCCCACAAACACACTGTCATCTTCGATGTAGAGGCCGACCCTGGCGGGCAGCACCAAAGGCTTGGTGAACTTCACGTCGATCGATTCGAGCCGGCTCACGTCACCAGAAAAGAGTGAACGGTTCAAACCTTCGATCGCGCGCGCCATCGTAGAGAACCCGTGATTGATGATGTTGCGGAAACCATTGGCGCGAGCAGCAGGCGGAATCCAGTGAATCGGATTGAAGTCGCCGGTGAGCTTGGCGAACTCGAGGCCCACGTTTGTGCCAAGCTTCCAACGGGCCAGCTCTTTCGCCATCACCGGAACACGTGGGCGGTTGTCCTTACGCTTCGCGGACTTGTCGCCGCCTCCGAGCGGGACGATGCCGTACACGTCGCAAACGATCGCCTCGGGGTGTGCCGAGGTCGACGTCGTCGCGCGCTGATGAATCACCGCGCGGCGTCCATTGTCGTCGATGTCGAGAAGCTGCACCTTGAGCTGATAGGGCTCGCCGAGCGGAAGCGGCGCGTTCATCTGCAGGCGGCTACCGCCGTTGAGGACACGCTGGATCGGGTACTGGAGCCCTTCGATGCCGCGCGCCTGCAGAGGGAAGACCCATTGGGGGAACAGATGGGCAGGAACCTGGCCCCGATACCAGGCGGGATCGCCGCCGACGTGCCGGATGTAGTCCCGCACCAGATCGGCTGGCCGGGGAGGAACTCGCGCCGAGACGATGGGTCCCGGGACCTGGGCCGGCGTCTTGTTGGGCTGCCCGGACGCGCTCTTCGCGGCAACGAACGCGGCGCGAGCAAGGGCGCCGAGCATCGGCCCCTGATGGAGGATGTAACGCGTGGGTACCGCCATATCGATTCTCCCGGTCTGCCGGTGCGGTGGTGCGCCTGCCGCCCGACCCGGCTCTCTACCATTTGGTAGAAAGCCACGCAAACGCGGTCCCGCTGCTAGGCTTCCGCGATGCCTAACCCTTTGATCCAACTCGGATTCGACATTCCCTTCGACGAGATCGAGGCCGCGCAGGTGGAACCGGCGATCGACACGCTGCTAGCGCGATCGCGGGCGGCCATCGACGGAATCCTGACGAATGAAGCGCCTCGCAGCTACGCAAACACGCTATGCGCCGTCGAGGAAGCCACAGAGATGCTCGAACGGGCGTCGACCGTGGTCGGTCACCTGGAAAGCGTGGCAAGCAGCGGGGAGCTGCGTGCCGCTTACAACGCGACCCATCCGAAGGTGAGTGCGTTCTGGTCGGAGCTCGCCATGAACGATGGGCTCTATCAGGCCGTTCGCGCGTTTGCGCAAACCGATGAAGCGGCGGCGCTACCCGCGACCGAGAAGCGCTTCCTCAAAAAGACGCTCGACGACTTTCGAAGGCACGGCGCCGAGCTGGGCCGCGAGGACAAGGCGAAGCTCCAAGAGATCGAGATCGAGCTTACCAAACTCACGACGGAGTTCTCCCAAAACGTCTTGGACGAAACCAACGCGTTTGAGCTCTTGATCAGCGAGGAAGGAAAGCTCGCGGGCTTACCCGACAGCGCGAAGCAAGCGGCGGCGGAGAGCGCGCGCGCGAAGGGCCTCGAGGGCTGGCGGTTCACGCTCCATGCGCCGAGCATGATCCCCGTGTTGACGTATTTGGACGACGCGAGCGTCCGCGAGCGGGTTTGGCGCGCCTACAACACGCGCGCGGTTTCCGGAGAGCGCGACAATCGCAAGGTCATCGCACGGGTTCTCGAGCTCCGCCGCGCCAAGGCTGAGCTTCTCGGATACACCGATTTTGCGGACCTGGTGACCGAGGACCGAATGGCCAAGGCAGGCGCGAAGGCAAAAGCGTTCATCGACGACCTGCGTGAGCGCACCGAGAACGCCTTCCGTCGCGAGAATCGCGAGCTCGAGGCCTTTCGCAAAGAGATCGAGGGCGGCTCGGCAGCTGCGCTCGAAGCCTGGGACATCGGCTACTACTCCGAGAAGCAGCGACAGGCGAAGTACGACTTCAACGAGGAAGAGCTGCGGCCGTATTTTCCACTCGACCGCGTCCTCCAAGGCCTGTTCGCAACGGCTCAGGCGCTCTACGAAATCGAGATTGTCGAGCGCGGCGCCAAAGTCTGGGACCCGGAAGTGAAATCTTATGCCATCCGCGATCGAGATGGCACGATGATCGCCGCCTTTTACGTCGATCTGTTTCCGCGTGAAAACAAACGCGGCGGCGCGTGGATGAATTCGCTGATCAGCGCAGCGTATCGGGAAGGGCAACCGGTGCTACAGCTCGGGCTGTTTTGCGCCAACGTCAATCCGCCCGTGGGTGGCAAACCCGCGCTCCTGACTCATCGTGAGGTCGAGACGCTCTTTCACGAGTTCGGCCATTTGCTGCACCACTGCTTCAGCCGCGTGAGCGTGCGAAGCCTCGCCGGGACGAACGTCGCCTGGGACTTCGTGGAGCTGCCCTCGCAGATCATGGAGAACTGGTGTTGGGAGCGGAGCGGCCTCGATCTCTTTGCGGCGCACTATGAAACCGGCGAACGAATCCCAAACGAGCTCTATCAGAAGATGATTCGCGCGAGGACGTATCGCGCGGCCAACGCACAGATGCGGCAGCTGGGCT
The DNA here is from genome assembly GCA_947259605.1 of uncultured Polyangiaceae bacterium. Taxonomy (GTDB): domain Bacteria; phylum Myxococcota_A; class Polyangia; order Polyangiales; family Houyiibacteriaceae; genus SG8-38. Next base: position 3,787 of record CAMYMX010000285.1, read on the forward strand.
TTTCCGCCGTCGACCTCGCCCTCCACCAAGACTACGACCCGGCGCGCGACGGCGACGTCATGGCGTACGCGCGGCAGATCATCGAGGCGCATTCGGCGACGAAACTTCCCGACGACTACGCGATGCTCGCGGGGTTTGGGCACGTCTTCGCCCACCCGACGGGCTATGCGTCGGGCTATTACAGCTACAAATGGGCCGAGGTGCTCGACGCGGACGCCTTCACGCGCTTCAAGCGGGAAGGCATCACCAATCCCGAGGTGGGACGCGCGTTCCGTGATGCGATCCTATCCAAGGGCAACAGCGAGGACGCGGAAAAGCTCTACGAGGATTTCATGGGGAGGGGGCCGGACCTCGATCCGCTGCTCGATCGGACGGGGCTGCTTCCAAGTAACGCCGATCCTGCGAATCGCTCAGGCGGCTGACCGCAGCGCTGCTACTGCGCGAAGGCACGCAGGTCGACGGATACCGCGATGTCGTTCGCGACTTTCAGCCGCACGATCGATGGAACCGAAACATTGTGATCTTCGAGCACCACGGTGAAATCGGCCTTGATTCGAAGCTGCTCGCCCGACCAGTTCACGGTTCCTTTGGCGAGCACGGGCTTGCTCACTCCGTGAGCGGTGAACTTGCCCTTGACCTGCACCTTGCGGTCCTTGCCTGACTTGAGCGCCGGCGAATCTTTCTTGCCGAGGATGACTTCGGTAATCTCGAAATGGATGTTCGGGGTCTTCTTCGCATCGAGCCAACCGTCGCCCTGAAGGTGCTCGTCGCGGAGATCGTTGTCGGTTCGCAGCGACACTACGGGCACCTTGAACGACCCAGTCGTCTTGGTGATATCAGCCGGATCGACGGTGAGGCTGCCGCTGACTTTGGAGCTTTTGCCTACCATCGTCTCGAGCGGAGCATCCGAGACGAAGGTCGCTTTGCTCTTGCCGTCCGCGCGTACGAGAAACGTCGTTGCGTCGGCCTGAGAGACGGCCGGCACTGCCATGCAGGCGGCCAAGATCAGACTGACTCCGCTGACATTCTTCATCATTCGCTAGTTCCCCCTTGCCTCAAGTATGCCGGTTTTGGACGGGGGCTTCACCCCCGTATTCACGCGGCCGCCACAATCCGGGCGGTCTCGTGGAAGGTCCAATTCTCGTTGTCCCGCTCTGCCCGGCCGATCTCCCACTCATCGCGAAACAGGGCCACGGGGCGATGGTCACGGTCTACGACGGCCATCGGCACTCGCTTGGCCTTGAGCTCGGCGCAGTCGGCGGCGCCCGTGACCCAGCGCGCATGCTGGTAGGGGAGAAGGTCGAACGTCACCCTGGCGCCATACTCGTGCTCGAGACGAAACATCAGCACGTCGAATTGCAGGCGACCTACAACGCCGCACACAGGATCCTTCTCGCGGCCTGGTTCCATGAAAAGCTGAACCGTGCCCTCTTCGGAAAGTTCTTGGATGCCTTTTTGGAGCTGCTTGCGCTTGAGCGGATCGAGAAGCTGCAGACGCCCGAAGTGTTCCGGGGAGAACTGCGGCACGGCGTCGAAGCTCATGGGGCCGTTCGTCGAAAGGGTGTC
>CAMYMX010000286.1 GCA_947259605.1 uncultured Polyangiaceae bacterium
TTCCTGGGAACGTGCTCTGCGTAGGGGACCGCCGTGCAGCGGCCGTCGGTCCCAAACTGCCATGCGTGGAAGGGACACTCGATCGAGCCGCCCTTGACCTTGCCACCGTGACCAAGGTGGGCACCGAGGTGAGGGCAAAATGCATCGAGCACGGAGAGCTCGCCTTCTTCCGAGCGCCAGACGACCAGGTCGTCGCCGAAGTACTTCAGCGGCTTGACGTCTCCGGGCTTGATCTCGTCGGAGTAAGCGACCTGGAACCAACCGTTCGGAATCGGCGGGGTGAAGTAGCGGTCGTCCATGGGAAGAAAATAGAACGTGTTTCACTTTTTTCAAGTGGAAACATGCGCCGCGAGCCCCCTGGGCCGCTGCGCGCGCCTGAGCCTGAGCTTTTTGAAGCGCGTCGGGGGCCGACCCCAACATCGCTTCGGCTGTGCTCGGCCAGTGCGTGGGTGCTACTTTCGCGCTTGGAGGCCGGATATGGCGACGATCAACGTGGGCGCGAACGCGCCAGACTTCAGCAAGACAACACAGAACGGCGACGCGATTTCGCTCTCGCAGTTCCGTGGCGAGAAAACCGTCGTTCTGTACTTCTACCCGAAGGACGAGACCCCCGGATGCACCGCGGAGGCCTGTACGTTTCGCGACAGCTTCGAGGACTTCGTCGAAGCGGGCGCAGTGGTGGTCGGTGTCAGCCAGGACAGCGAGGAGAGCCACAAGAGCTTTGCATCCCATCACCGTCTGCCATTTCTGCTGGTGAGCGATCGCGACAAAGCGCTGCAGAAAGCCTACGGCGTTCCCAAAACGATGGGCTTGCTCCCCGGGCGCGTCACCTATGTGATCGACCGCGAAGGCAAGGTGCAGCACGTCTTCAACTCGCAGCTCAACGCGAAGAAGCACGTTCGAGAAGCGCTCGAGGTGGTCAAGCGACTCGCGGCCTGAATCGCCGCGCCACCACAAAGAGCAAGAGGCCGATCCAACCCGACCATGAGCGCGTCGAGCCGGTCGATGCGGCGCAGCCGGGGCTCTGGGGAGCAAACACGCCATTATTGCCGCCCCCGGAGGGCAAGGGAGCAGAGCCGCACGGCTCGCCTCCGCATGCGTCAGGCTCGCAAAGGTCCTCGGCCTGCCAACCGTCCTCGCAAAGGGCGGCGACGATCGGCGCAATGTTGTGAACGATCTCTCCGGCCTGCGAGTCCTGGTAGACTGAGACCCGGGCGCAGTCCTCGTTTTCGGACGTGACGTAATCCGGCGCCCGACCTCCGATGAGAATGCCGGCGAGCCTGTTCTGCGAATCGAATGTCGCGCTGCCAGAATGCCCCTGAAACGCGTCGAGATTGGCGACGAAGAAATCGAGCTCGGCCGCGCGCCGGTCGGCGACCGATCCACCGTCGTCGATTTTCGCTGGGAGACCGCTCCCGAAACCGATCATCGACAGCGACTCCTGCTCGGCAAGCGCGCTCGCGGGTCGGATGACCGTCGGAGCCTGGTCACCCTGGACCGGGCGGTCGAGCTGGATGACGGCAAAGTCGGGGGTGAATGAGCCTGAGCCAGCGCTAGCCTGTGAAACGACCCGCTGGCAGCTGTAAACGTCGTCGTCTCGGATCGTCGCAAGCCGGTTGGGCTCCGCGTAGTGGTAGTTGAAGACGAATGAATAGCTCTCGCACGGGGTGCGTTCGTCGATGCAGTGACCTGCGGTCAGCACCAAGTCGTCATCGATCAGAACCCCGGAGCACGACGCGGCCGTTGGCTGGTCTCCAAAGAGCTCGCCTTCGCAGAGACCCTGCGAGTCTTTCAACGAATTGGTCAAGAGGCCGTAGGTGCCATTCGGCTCCCGGCTGATTCGGAAGCTCTGGATCAGGGCGACGATGGACTGCTCAGCGATGCTACGCAGCTCAGCGTTCGGATGATTGTACACCTCCACGCGGTCGTCCTCGCCGTACACGACCGGAGCGGTCAACTCCCCGACGACCCCTTCATCGGGGGACCCGCAGGCCGCGGCCAGCCCTAGCAGGAATGCAAAGCAAGTACGCAAACGCATTACTCCATGATCTAAGGCTATATTGGGCCGGAAGCTACTCGGACACCCGAACTTGTATGCTGGTCACCAAATCCCCGGTCGAAGTGGCCACATCGGAGACGACCACGACAGGCTGGCCCGCTTCGATGACGGAGCGCTCCCGCAACTTGGCGAGCGCGTTCACGATGGTCTTTTCGGGGTCGCGCGAAAGGTTCATCCGAAAGGGAATGACGCCGCGGAGGAGCCACAGCTTGCGCCGGGTCGTGCTCATGTTGGTGAACGCATAGATGATCGCACGCTGAGGTCGGTAGCTCGCGACGAGCTGACCGAAGTAACCGCGCCGCGTCATGACCACGATCGCTTTCGCACCCAACGAGTCGGCCAGGCGGCAAGCACCCTGGGCGATGTGGGCACGCTGGGTCGTAGGCGCAGCGCGCTGCTTGTAGAAGTCGAGGCCTGGGCCTGGCTCGATCCTCCGGGCAATCGTGTCGAGAACCTCGACGCAGCGTGCGGGGTACTTGCCCGCCGCCGTTTCGCCACTGAGCATGATCGCATCGGCCTGCTCGTAGACCGCGTTTGCGACGTCGGTGACCTCGGCACGCGTGGGCAGGGGATTGTCGATCATCGATTCGAGTAAGTGCGTCGCCACGATGATGGGTTTGCCGGCGATCGCACAGCTACGAACCATGTCACGCTGAAGAACGGGAAGCTCTTCGAAGGCAACTTCTACACCGAGGTCTCCTCGCGCAACCATGATGCCGTCCGAAACGTCGAGAATGGCTTCGAAGTTGTCGACGCCTTCTTGGTTTTCGATTTTGGCGATGAGGCGCTGGTGACCACCGGCATCGTCGACGATCTTCCGGACCTCCAAGACGTCTTGCGCGCCGCGAACGAACGAGAGTGCAATGAAATCGACATCTTGTTCGAGGGCAAAGGCAATGTCTTCGCGGTCTTTCTTCGTGATGGAAGGCAGGTTGACCCGCACACCGGGCAGGTTGACATGCTTGCGTGAGCCTAGTGTTCCGCCATCGAGGACTCTGCACTTGAGACGATGCTCCAACACTTCGAGCACTTCCAGATTGATCAAGCCGTTGTCGACCGTCACCCGCTCTCCGGCCCGTAGATCTTTGACGAGATCTAGGTAGTTCACGTGGACACTGCGCTCCTCCGCATCGTCCGCCAGAACCGAAAAGTAGAAAACTTCGCCGGCCTTGAGGTCGAGGCTCTCGGCAAGCTCGCCCGTTCGGATTTCGGGGCCCTGAAGATCCATCAAGATGGCAACGGGGTGGGCAAGCTTCTTGCTCAGGCTCTTGAGATTTCGGATGACCTGCAGATGGGCCGCGTGATCGCCATGCGACATGTTGAGCCGGGCCAAGTTCATGCCGGCGTGGGCCAAGCCCGCGAGCCCATCCCAGGAACTGGTCGACGGACCGATCGTACAGACGATCTTGGTGAGGCGGGTTTGCGACAGTTGCGGCGGCAGCTTCATGACTGCGCGGAGCCTAGGCTAGGGCTAAACCCGTGACAAACGGCGCCTGAGCAGCGGCGAGAGCAACGCAAAGCCCAACAAGAGGCCAAGAGCTGAAATCGGTGAACGCTCGCCCGCGGTCGGCGAGAATGCGGCGCAAGCGCTGGCTCGATGGAGCGAACCGCCTTTGGGAACGCTGATTGGGTCGGCCCCATCGGCCAGAAACGAGCCCTCGCTCGAGCCCATCGCGCTGCTTGGCTGGAAGCGGCTCCCCGCAGCTTCCGCGATCCAAGGGAGATGAGCGGAGAGCAAGGTGTAGACGCCGCCATCGCCGCAGTCCCTCGTCACGTCAGAGCGGCCCCGAGACACGAGACCCACCAGAAAATCACCTTCCTCGGTAGGAACGTAGAGCGGGCCTCCGGAATCTCCGTAACAGGAGTCACCGAGCAGATCGAGTCGACGCGTCAGGAGCTCCTGCGGCCCGAGAATGTCGATCACCGCGTCCGAGATGTAGAGCTCGCCGTTTAGCTTGTCGTCGAGGTCGTAGATCCCGTAGCCCGCCACGAACCCGAGGTCCCCGTGATGGATGAGCTCTTGCTCACGCTCTTTCGAGAGTAGCGGCGCGTTTGGGATCCCATCGAAGGGCGACGCGAGTAGCAGAAGCGCGATGTCATTTGGCGAGCCGATGCCACCTTGACCTGCGCCGCTGCGGTTTCGTCCCATGACGAAATCGTGGTCGTAGTTTTCGTGGACACGCACTTCGAACACGGGGCGGACCATGCCTGCGTCTGCAGTACGGCTCGCAAGATGGCCGGCGACCACCTCGAGTGTGCCCGGCGCCGCGGCTCGAACGGCACCGACTTCGGGCTCGACCACCGCGCAGTGGGCAGCTGTCGCAACGACGAGGGGCGAAATCAGCGCGCCGGAGCAGAAGCCGACACTCGCACCCGCGTGCCGGATCTCGACGGTCGCAAAGATCTGCTGGTCGGTGGCTGCCCAACCTCCGACGACATTCGCGCTGATTTGGCCGATCTCTTCATCCCAGTCGGCTGTGTTGGGCATCTCGCCACAGCCAAGGGTTATGCCCAAAAGGGTTACAACTAGGGCCTTGTATGCCTGTGCGTGAAGCATCGGGAAAGGTAAGTGGGTGTATCATGGTCGCTTCAGCCTTCATAGAGTGAACGGATGTCAGTCGCGCGAGATCTGATCATTGTGTGAGCTGCCAAACGATTGCCCCATGCGGAAAACTTGGTGGGGAGTTCGCAGGAGACGAGAGTCGTTCTCGTGGAAGGCATGAACCGTCGAGCGCGACGCAAAGAGGAAACCCTGCGTCGAATCGAAGATGCGGGGTGGAGGTTGTTCACCAGTCGGGGCTTCGAGGCGACGTCGACTAGAGCGATCGCCGAAGCTGCGGACATCGCCGCGGGAACGCTATTCAACTACTTCCCGGAGAAGCGCAGCCTCTTGATCCAATTGATGCAAGGCCAGATCAACGCCGCACTCGATGAAGCGTTCGCGACGATGACGGAGTCGACGCTGGAGCGGGAGCTGACATACGTGTTCTCGGCATTGAACTGCTGCTACGCGAAAGAACGGCGCTTGAGCCGCGTGTTCATCAAGGAGCTACTATTCACCGATGGTCAGCGACGGGCCGAGTCCGCGGAATGGACCTTCAATCTGGTGAAACGAATTGCAAACATGGTGAAGAGCGCACAACGACGTGGAGAGCTCGACGCGTCGATCGAGCCGATGGCAGCCGCACAGCAGGTTTTCAGCATGCACTACTTCGGTCTGGTGACCTGGTTGGGGGGCACCATTCCATCGCAAGCCGCCCAGGAAGAACAGTTCACGGCGTCGCTACGC
>CAMYMX010000287.1 GCA_947259605.1 uncultured Polyangiaceae bacterium
GATCTTCGAGCATCCAAAGTCGAGGATGACGAGCGTGCCGTCGGGCTCGACGAGAAGGTTGCCTGGATGCGGGTCGGCTTGAAAGCGCCCGAGCTCCAGCATCTGGCGGGCGTATGCTTCGATCAGCTTGTTCACGAGGCGCGAGAGCTCGGCGTGGGCGCTTTCGTCGCCGGCGTCCCGTGCTTCGGCGAGTCGGTCGAGGGTCGAGGTGATCTTCTCCCCGCTGATGAACTCCGTCACGAGCACGCGCCTGCTCTGATGAGCGCCCGCTGGCTTCGGCGCGCGGACTCCCTCCAAGGTGGCAAGGTAGTCGCCGACCGCGGAGGTGTGTGCGCGCTCCGCGTCGTAGTCGACTTCGGCGCTGATGGTGCTGCGCACTTCTCGCACGATGGTTTCGTAGTCCGCCGGCGGCAGCGAGGTCTTCATTGCATCCAAGAACGACGCCAAGATCTGCATGTCGAGCTGAATGACCGCGTCGATCGAAGGGCGCTGCAGCTTGACCGCGACGACGGTTTCGTCGTTCAGGACGGCGCGGTGGACTTGCCCAATGCTCGCCGATGCGATCGGTGTTCTTTCAAACTCCCGAAAAGCCTCGTCGAGCGATACTCCCATCTCTTGCTCGAGGATCGCCACCATGCGTGCCTCGTCTTCGGCCGGGACGCTGTCTTGCAGGATGGAGAGCGCTTCGATCCAAACGCGCGGCATCAAGTCCGGACGCGACGAGAGCAACTGACCCACCTTCAAGAAGCCCCCGCCGTGCGAAATGCAGACCTCGGTGAACCGCTGCGCGTTCTTCGTATGCAGCCGCTCGAGCATCACCGCGGCGCGTCGCCGGCTCACGAATGCCGCGCGAGTCAGATGCAGGCGGTAGCCGGTGGCGATCTTGGTCAGCACCCAACCGATGCTGACGAGGCGCGCCGTTTGCTCCTGCCAGCTCTGCAAGGAGCGTTGCGCATCCCGAAACCCGCCCGCCCAATCCGCCCATTCCTCGCGACCCGCCTGACAGGCTTCGAGCGCTTCACGCCGCAGCCGCCAAACCGTCTCCTCGATGGCCCGAAGCACTGCATCGACCGCGGCCAGCCAGTGGCGCAAAGACGCGTTTGCGCCAGATCCTCGATTTTCCTCAGGTTTTACCTGAATTGCAGAGCTCTGTGATACATCCATGAGCCTCATGTATCACAATGTGACTCATCAATCTAGATCCGAGATCCGAACCAGCTTCGCGATGAGCTCCAGATGCGGCGTCTGCGGCAAGCTGTCGTAGGCGCGCAGGCTCTCGAGCCGGTAGCCCTCCGCTAGAGCCGCGATGTCCTTCGCGAGCCCCCCGGGTCCGCACGCCATCACATGAATGCGCGCCGGACGAAGCCGAAGCAGCTCGCTGGTCACCGCCGCGCCGAGTCCCTTTCGCGGTGGGTTCGCGATCACCCCATCGACCGCCCCGGTTTGGCGCACGAGGAACGCTTCTGCCGTTTCCGGATCGACGTCGAGACTCCGCGCCGCTTCCGGATGCGACTCACAGGGCACGACCTCACTTGCAATGGCCCGCAGCCGTCGCGTGGTCGCGCCCGCACCCGCGTAGAGGTCCAAGATGCGTCCGCCGCCGATGCCCTCGACGAGGTCGTCGTACATCTGCTCGGCGACCTTGGGATTGGGCTGCAGAAATCCAAGCGGACCGATTGCTGTCCCGTTCACGTCGAGCGCTTCGATGCCACGAAGCACCGTCGCTTCCGCGCCCCGCAACACGTTGCCGCCATCGCGGTAGAAGCTGACGGCAAGGCCGTGGCAAAGCGTGAGGCGAGGGCTCAGTCGAATCAGCTCATCCGCGTTCGCTTCGCTCGTCACCAGGGTGGCCAGCACTTGCGTTCCGTTGGTGCGCAGCCAGACGGCGCGAAGTCCGAGGCGCTTGCGTTCTTCGTCGTGCGCCGCGATGCCGAGTTTTTGGGCAGCTTCGGCGAGCTCATCGGCGGCCGCCGCGATGAGCGGATGGTCGACGAGGCAACCCTTCATGTCGGCCGGGCGGTTCGTCCCTCGCATGAAGCTTCCGAGGCGCAGCTTCCCGGGCCCACCGAACGCAATACGCTTCGCACTCCAGCGATAGCCAAGCGATTCAGGCGCTGCCACGACCTCGCCGACCTCGAGCCCGTGTTGTGCGAGCAGCATCTCCCGGAGAAGGGTCCGCTGATCGGTTTCTTCGAGGGCCATCAAGGCACAGCCGGTGCAGCGCCCGTCTTTGGTGTCCACGTGACGCAGACAGGGCAGGCCTCGTCGGCCTGAGCGACCGCGCTCCACCTCCAAGGTCGTCGCAAAGGTGGCGTGCTTCCCGACGTGCTCGATGCGCGCCACGACCCGTTCCCCGGGGAATGCACCAGCGATGCGCGTTCGGCCACAGGCGCCTTCCCCTGAAGGCAACAGCGATTCGACCTCGAGGGTGACCCGATCGCCCGCATTGGGGCGAGGCTCCGCTGTGCCTTTCATAGCCGTACGTTTGCGCGACGCATCGCGGATGGGCAAGGTGCGGCATGGCCCTCGTCCCCCTATCGCGAAAAGGCAGTCGGGGTTCGAGCCGGCCCGACGCGACCGCCTACCTGCCGACCACACGCGCGGAGATGGACGCCCGCGGCTGGGATGAGCTCGACGTGCTCATCGTCAACGGGGACGCCTACGTCGATCACCCGGCGTTTGGCGGAGCGCTCATCGGCCGTTTCCTCGAAGGCCGCGGCTACCGTGTCGGCATGATCGCCCAGCCCAAGTGGGACGACATCGCCGACGTGTCCCGCATGGGCGCGCCGCGTCTCTTCGTCGGCATCACCAGCGGCAACTTGGACAGCATGCTCAACAAGCTGACCGCCCAGAAAAAGGTCCGCTCCGACGATCAGTATTCCCCAGGCGGCCGCACCAACATGCGCCCGAATCGGGCAAGCATCGTCTACGGCAACCTTTGCCGGCAGGCGTTCTCGGGCGTGCCGATCATCCTCGGCGGCATCGAAGCTTCGCTCCGGCGCATCGCCCACTACGACTACTGGAGCGATTCGATTCGCCGCAGCGTCTTGCTCGATTCGAAAGCCGACATGCTGATCTTCGGCATGGGCGAACGCCCCGTCTGGGAAGTCGCAGACCGGCTCGCGGCCGGCGAAACCTTGCAAGACTTGCGCAGCGTACGCGGCACGGCCCACGTGCTCCGCAAAGGGCAGTGGGAGCACATCGAGCCGAGCCGTTTCATCCCCGACCGGAAACCCGTGTTCTTGCCCAGCTACGAAGAAATCAAATCGAGCAAAGAACGTTTCAGCGAAATGAGTGGAGCGTTTCAAAAAGAAACCAACCCGGGCAACGGACGTCCGCTCATCCAGCCGCACGGCCACGAAGCCGTCTACTTGAACCCTCCCGCAGAGCCACTCACGACCGACATCATGGATGGCCTCTACGACCTGCCGTTCACACGCTACCCACATCCGTCTTACACAGAAGGCATCCCGGCTTACGAAACGGTCAAGCACAGCATTGTCACGATGCGCGGCTGTTTCGGCGGCTGCAGCTTCTGCTCGATCACCGAGCACGAGGGCAGGGTGATTCAGTCGCGCAGCGCAGAGAGCGTCCTGCGTGAAGTGCGCGCCCTTCGCCGCATGGACGGTTTCGCAGGCGTGATCAGCGACGTCGGCGGTCCGACGGCGAACATGTACCAGATGAAGTGCAAGGAAGAGCGCATCGAAAAGGCCTGCCGCCGCCTGAGCTGTGTGCATCCCGGCGTTTGCGAGAACCTCGTCACCGACCACGGCCCACTGGTTGAGCTCCTGAGCAAAGTTCGAAAAGAAGAGGGTGTCAAGAAGGCCTTCATCGCGTCCGGCGTCCGCTACGACTTGGCCGAACGAAGCCCCGAGTTCGTCGAAGTGCTCGCCGAGCACCACACCGGCGGCCAGCTTTCCGTCGCTCCCGAACACGTCGACGAAGACGTCCTCGACAAGATGAAAAAGCCCGGCGCCGAAAGCTACGAACGCTTCGCCGAGATGTTCGAATGCGCCAGCCAAAAGAGCGGTAAGGATCAACACCTCGTCCCCTACTACATCAGCGGCCACCCAGGCTCGACCACCCAGTCCATGATCGAGCTCGCCCTGTACTTGAAAAAACGTGGTCTTCGCCCCCGCCAAGTCCAGGACTTCATCCCGACGCCAATGAGCATGGCCACCAGCATGTACGTGACCGGCCTCGATCCCTTCACCCAGGAACCGGTCTACGTCGCCAAGGGACTTCGTGAGAAGCGAATGCAAAAAGCGCTTCTGCAATACTGGGACGTCGAGCAGCACGACCTCGCGCGCGAAGCCTTGATCAAGGCCAAACGTGGCGATCTCATTGGAAGCGCCGACCGGCACTTGGTCCCACCCGCCTCCGGCAAAGGCGCGCTCTCGATTCACGAAAAACGGCGACGCCAAGGTCGACGCGATCAACCACATGGCCGAGTAGGGCGCCGCGCAGCGCCCACTGGCGGCCGCAAACGCAAGTAACGTACGTCGCCGATCCCAAGCGCAAGAGCAGCTGACAACAGACCTCGATTGCGATAGATGCAGCCCGTGACCGGCCGCAAGCGCCAGCTGTTTTGGATTGTGCCGCTTGCCGTTGTGGTCGTGGTCGGCGCTTGGTGGCTGTTTCGCGAGGCCGAGGGGCCGCGGGTTGAAGCGATCACGCCAGTCCGAGGCCCAATGGTGCAGACCATCGTGACCTCCGGTCGTGTCGTCCAACGGCGGCAATCCAAGCTCGGCGCCATGGTCCCTGGAACCGTTGCGGAGCTACTGGTCGACGATGGAGATCGCGTCCAGGCCGACGCTTTGCTCGTCCGACTCGCAGACGACGATGCGCTTGCCAGTCTCGCCGAAGCCGAAGCGTCTGTCTCTGAATCGGAGGCACGGCTGGCGCGCGTCCAAGGCGTCGGCAGGCGAATGGCCGTCCAAGCGCTTCGACAAGCGAGCATCGAGGCCAAACAAGCCGAAACCGACTACCAGCGGCAGAAGAAGCTGTTCGGGACAGGAGCGGTCAGCGAGCTCAACCTGGAGCGCTCCCGCCGTGACCGTGATCAAACGCGCAGCCAGCGTATCTCGGCATCACTCGAAGTGGCGGCGGCCGCTCCCAAAGGAAGCGACGTAGCCGCATCGGCCGCAGCGCTCGCAAGGGCCGAAGCGCGTCTTACCGCTGCACAGGTCGCGGTCGAGCACACGCGCATCCGTGCGCCCTCGTCCGGCGTCATCCTCAAGCGGCATGTCGAACGCGGTGAAGTCGTCCAGCCCGGAGAGGCGCTGGTGACCTTCGCGGGCGACGGCCCCTTGGAAGTGCGCATCCAGCCCGACGAGTCCAACCTCGC
>CAMYMX010000288.1 GCA_947259605.1 uncultured Polyangiaceae bacterium
CGCTTCCCGTTGCCGAGCTCAAAGCTGTGAAGAACGCCGCCCACGTGACGCTCAACGATGTCGTTCTGGCCACTGTGGCAGGGGCGCTCGATCGTTTTTTCGAATCCCGCGGTGAGACGCTATCGAAGCCACTGATCGCAAGTGTGCCAATGGCGGTGGCGTCTTTGGTGGATGCGCCGCGCGAGGCGGGGAATCGCGTGGCCAATCTATTCACGTCTCTGTGCAACGATGTTCGCGACCCACTCGAACGCCTGCACAAGATTCACGCCGTCACGGCGCAGTCCAAAGAAGTGCAGGGGCAGCTCGGAATCGAGACCATGCTCGATTGGTCCGAGGCCGCGCCTGCCGTGGCCTACCGCTGGGCTCTCGGTGCGTTCTCGCAGTCGGGCTTGTCCGATGTGCTGCCGCCAGCGGCGAACCTCATCGTCTCGAACGTCCGCGGTCCGGATCATCCGCTGTTCGTCGCGGGCGCCCGGCTTCGGACGATCTACTCGGTCGGCCCCGCGGTCGAAGGCATTGGTCTCAATATCACGGGCTGGAGTTACTGCGGCGACATCGCGTTCGCGCTCATTGCAGACGCGGCCGCGATTCCCGATCCACACTGCATCACCGACGCCATGCGTCCGGCTCTCGATGACCTGATCCGCGCCACCCTGTGAAAAGAAAGCTAGAGTCCCCCCATGAGCACACCTGCGATCGACACTTGGCACCAACTCATCGAGGATCGAAACGCTGCCGGCCTGGACGATATCTTGGCCGATGACGCCGTGTTTCACTCCCCCGTCGTCCACACCCCGCAGCAAGGCAAAGCCCTCACGAAGCTCTATCTGAGCGCGGCGATCATGGTGCTCGGTGGGAACAAGTTCGAGTACGTGCGGGAAGTCATCGGCGAGTCCGATGCCGTCCTCGAGTTCACGGCGGAAGTCAACGGCATCATCATCAACGGCGTCGACATGGTCCACTGGAACGAAGACGGGAAAATCGACGACTTCAAGGTAATGATTCGCCCGCTCAAGGCGGTGAACCTGCTTCACGGCTTGATGAAGCAGATGCTCGGCCAGATGGGGTAGCGGGGCCAGCGCGGCTAGCGCAGCGTCGAGAGCTTGTCGCGGTGCTTGGCTTGCAGGGCGTTGTAGTCGTCTTGGGTGAGGCTCAGCGCTTTGGCGAGGCGGCGCAGCTGGGTTTGCTCTTCATGTTTGAGCACGTGGTCGGCGACGGCCATCTCGATCAGGACTTCGAGCACTTCGAGGCGCAGCTCTCGATCCGCAAGCTCTCGCAGATCGCGCGTCCAGTCGTGGTCGCCAAGAAGCGCCACGTGACTGATTTGATCGGCGAGAAGCCCGCAGATCGCATCGACGCCCGCCGGGCTCAAGCCGTGGACGCGGCTCAGCTCCTTTTGGATAGTCGCTTCTTCTTGGACCGAATAGTGTCCATCGGCGTAAGCGACCTTCGCAAGCAAGCCAGCGACGGCGGTCACGATGCGTCGCGTCGCGTCGTCGGCCTCTGCGAGGTAGCGCTCGACGATTTCCGCCAGGCGGTCACGCGCTTCGGGTGTCAATTCATCGGGCTTGTCTTTGCTACCAAAGATCATCGGGGCTTCAATAGACCGGACGCTGCCCCTGCACAAGGGCGCTAGAGGCCCGCCTTGACTGCGCCCCAAACGATCGCGCAGATCGCGGCGCCGGCGATCCCTAAAAGGAGCCCATCCCGCACGAAGAACGGAATGAGCAAAAGAAGCAGACCGGCGCCCAGTTGTACGGCCCGATGCTGCTTCTTGCCGTAGACGAACATGACGAAACCCACGCTACTCACGATGAGGGAGACGATGAGATAGGCGGGCTCCAGCATGGCTAGCCGGGCTTGTACGCCACGGCCGCGGACGACGGGCCGGCCAAAGGAATGACCTCGAAGCGATCGAAGCCGGCGTCGCTGCACCATTGCTTGAAATCCGCGCCCGAATAGTCGAACGCATCACCAAACTCGATGAGCATGTTGAGCGACATCAGAAGACCGAACGCGTTTTCCCGCCGTGCGTCGTCGATGAGCGCTTCGACGACGATGAACGCGCCCCCGGGAGGCAGCGCGTCGTACGCGAGCTTGATGAGGTGCTTCTTCTTTTCGAGGTTCCAGTCGTGGAGAATCATGCCCATCGTGATGACATCGGCCTTCGGAAGCGGATCCTTGAAAAAGTCGACGACAGCGGTCGAGACCCGATGCGGCAGCCCGGCTGCTTTAATGTACTTCTTGGCGATGGGCTCGACCTTGGGTAGATCCGCGCTGACGCAGTGCATGTGGGGGTTCTCCGCCGCAACCATGCAGGAAAGTTGGCCGGTTGCGCCGCCGACGTCGCAGAGCGTCTTGTAGTTCGAGAAATCGAACTTTTTGGCGAGCGCTCGGAAGTTGCCGGCGGACACGCCCGCCATGGCGGCCATGAACTGCTCGATTCGCTCCGGCACCGCGTAGAGCTTGGCGAACATGGGTTCGCCGGTTTCTTTGATTTCGTTTTGTGGTTCGCCCGTCTTGAGCGCTTCGGTGAGGTTGTTCCAAAACCCGTACAGACGGCTGCTCGACATTTCGAGGATGCCGCCGATGTAGTTCGCGCCCTCCTTGTCGAGAAAGACCGCCGTCTCGGCCGTGTTGCCGTAGAGCGCGTCGGGCCCATCGCCGTCACGGCGCAGCAATCCGAGGGAGACCAGCGCGTCGGGGAAGTCTGGAATCGCGCGCGGGTGCAGACCCAATCGCTCGGCGATCTGTGCGCCGGTCATCTTGCCAGTCCCGAGCTCGGTGAATAGGCCGAGCTCGACGGCGGTCAGCAGCGTGCGGGAGCCGAAAAAGCCCATGCCGACTTGCATGATGTGGGTAGGATCGAGCTCTTCTTCCTGCATGGACCGCCTCCTTCAATCGAAATCGGATCCTTACAACTGGAGCCCCCGGGAAGGCAACACAGAAAAGGCTAGGCGTCTTCGGTGGCGAAAAAGAACGAGCAGTTCGGCAGGTCCATGAACGCTTCTTGGGCGCGCCGCAGCTCGTCGATGAGCTTGTCGCCGGCGCCGGAATCCATGAACGCCACGACATCGTTCTCGCGAACCCACCAGATTTCCACCATCCCGTCGTACGGCGCCTTGGTGCCGCGCTCCTGCATGATCTCGAAGTTCTGCTCTACGCGGAGTGGCGTGGTGGTCACGCATCGGAGGCCCTCGGAAGCGGCGGCGATCGCACGCGCGGTTTCGGCGTACTTGGCCCACTCCTCCGCGAACGCCTGCTTCGACATCCCCGGCTTACGACGCACACACTGAACGAACTTGATCATGATGGCTCCTCGCCCCCGTTGCGGAGGTCCCCATTGTCACAAATTCGGATCGGGGCTGCCAATATTTCCGGTGGGCAGCGCCCCGTCTTTGGAGTGGAGGCCGTTTCGCGCTTTTGCACGCGTGAGCAGTGCGTCGCCGATGTGGATGAGCGCGAGCAAGGCGAAGATCGGCGCTGCAACCGCGACACCCTCGAACCCGCGTCTCAGGGTGGCCGGAATGAGGGTGCTCAAGAAAAGCGCCCAGAGCAGGGTGATGCCCGTGATCTGGAGCAAACCGTACTTGTGGTAGCCGAGGTAGAAGTCGCCCAGGCCCGGCAAGAACAGCGAACGGAGCGCAGCCTTCTTCGGGCTCTTGAACTCTTCTCCGCACTTCTTGCACGAGGGCGGCGCGTCGTCGGTTGCCGCGAAGCAGCGCGGGCAGAGGTTTTGCCAGCCGCCCTCCTTGCTGGCGGTCGATTCGAGTAAGCCCTTGAGCTGGCGGGCTTCGGAGCGCTTCACGCCGTGGAACATCAGCTGCTCGTGTCCCGTGCGAATGAAGATGTAGCTGTTACGGCCCGAGGTGGCGCGGATGCGGTCGAGCGGGAGCTGGCTCGCGAACATGCGTGGGCGTTGCTTCGAGTCGGTGTGGATCAGCAGAATGCGTTTGTCGGTGAGCACCAACGTGGTGCGGTTGGCAAACGGGTTCATCGAGCCCGCGGTCAGCACCCACCAGCTGAGCTGCCGTGCGCCGTTGGTGGCAAAGCGAACGGCCTCCATCGGATTCATCACGCGCTGAAGAACGGGCTCGGCTTTGCGGAGCATCTCCGCGCGCTTGCGATCGCGCCTTTTGATTCGGCCGGTGCGGATGTGCGGAAACATCTCTTCGAACCGGACCGCGATCGTCGTGGGCAGAAGGGCTTTGAGCTCTTCTTCTGGCTGACCCCCCTTCGGCATGAGCATCGCGCACTCTAGCATGGGCGCGCCGCCCTCAATCAGCGCTGCGCAGGCCGTCCCGATGGTGCTAGTATCGCGGCTAGCTCGATTTTCGGGGGATTCTTGATGGTAGATCCGCTTTTGGTGGCTGTGATGATCCTGCTGGTCATCAACCTCATCGTCACGCTCGTGCTCCTCAAGAGGAGGGCGGGCGACTCGGCCGCGATTGCACAGGCCGAGGCGGAGGATCGTGCAGAGACCGCGCGCCTGCTGCGTGAGGAGCTTCGGGCGTCGCGTGAGGAGGCGTCGGCCGCGGCGAGCGAGCTTCGACGGGAGGTTTCCGGCACGCACCAGGCGAGCACGGACGGCCTCGTCAAGACGATTTCCCAAATCGGCGATTCGCAGACGACCAAGTTCCAAGCATTCACCTTGCAGCTCAAGGGGCTGACGGACTCGAACCAGGCCGGCCTCAAGCATTTGCAGGAGACGGTCGACGGCCGCCTTCAGGAGCTTCGGAGCAGCAACGAACGCAAGCTCGACCAGATGCGCGAGGTGGTCGACGAGAAGCTACAGAGCACGCTCGAAAAGCGGCTGGGCGAATCGTTCAAGCTCGTTGGCGACCGGCTCGAAGCAGTGCAAAAGGGCCTCGGCGAGATGCGAAGCCTGGCGAGCGGGGTGGGAGATCTGAAGAAGGTGCTCACCAACGTGAAGACACGCGGGACTTGGGGCGAGGTGCAACTGGGCGCGCTGCTCGATCAGATTCTTACGCCCGAGCAGTTCGACCGAAACGTGAAGACGCGACCGGACTCGCGCGACATCGTCGAGTTTGCAATTCGGCTGCCGGGGCCGAGCGAGGACCCCACTCAGTGCGTCTGGCTGCCGATCGACTCGAAGTTCCCACAGGAAGATTATTTGCGGCTAGTCGAGGCAAGCGAGAACGGCGACGCGGCCGCGGTGCTGCAGGCACATAACGCGCTAATCCGCTCGGTTCAGGATTCGGCCAAGGACGTGGGCACCAAGTACTTGAACCCACCGCAGACCACGGACTTCGCGATTCTCTTTCTGCCCACCGAAGGCCTCTACTCCGAGGTGCTTCGCCACCCGGGCTTGGTCGAACGGCTGC
>CAMYMX010000289.1 GCA_947259605.1 uncultured Polyangiaceae bacterium
AGATCTGTTCATCGTCATGCGCACCTACTTCGAGAAGCCACGCACCACCGTCGGGTGGAAGGGCCTGATCAACGATCCCAACCTCGACGGAAGCTTCGACATCAACCACGGGCTGCGCGTGTCACGCGGCTTACTGAGCGCGCTGGCGGAGATGGGCCTGCCAAGCGGGACGGAGTTCCTCGATCCGATTTCGCCGCAGTTCGTCGCGGACCTGGTGTCTTGGGGAGCAATTGGCGCGCGAACGACCGAGAGCCAGGTTCATCGCGAGCTAGCGAGCGGGCTGTCGATGCCGGTGGGCTTCAAGAACGGGACGCGAGGGACGGTGCTCATCGCCGTCGAAGCAGTGAAGGCGGCCCGGAACCCGCATCATTTCCTCTCGGTCACCAAGCAGGGCCTGACGGCCATCGTCGCAACGAAGGGCAATCTCGATTGCCACGTCATCCTGCGCGGCGGGGGCGGCAAGCCGAACTACGAGCCGGAGCACGTCGCCTCCACGGTGGAAATGCTGGAGGCGGCCGGGCTCGAAGGCCGCATCATGGTCGACTGCAGTCATGCCAACAGCGAAAAAGACCACGAGAAGCAGGCCGGCGTCGCGATCGCGATCGGGCGACAGCTCGCCGAAGGCAGCACCAAGGTGTTCGGGGTGATGCTCGAAAGCTTTCTGGTCGCCGGGCGTCAAGACAACAAGCCTGACACCCAGCTCCAGTACGGGCAGAGCATCACGGATGCGTGCATGAGCTGGGACGTCACCGTACCCGTCCTCGAAGGCTTGGCCGACGCGACTCGAAAGCGCCGAACGGCAGGCACCTGAGCGAGCTCCAGGCTCTAGTACAGCGCTGGCCGCTCACGCGAAGAAACGCTAGGCCGAAGGCGCCATCGTTCGGATGAACATCTCGACCATCTCCCAGGGCAGGTTCGAGGGGAGATTGAGGATCGGGAGGTCGATTCCGTACTCGCGACGGCGCTTCAGCTCCGAAACGCAGTGTTGAGGGTCGCCCGCAATGGTGAGCGCTTCGATCATCTCGTCCGAGACCGCATCGGCTGCCTGTGACCGGGTCTTCTTGTCCCGGTAGAGCTCGTCGACCTTTTTGCACTCGTCTGCGTATCCAAAACCACTGAGCAGCTCCTTGTAGTAGTCGCCCATGCCACCGATGTAGAAGGAGATGATCTGACGGGCCTCGCGAACGCCCGCCTCTCCGAGCGGGATGACGGTCGTGAAAGGCGCCGTGGTGATCTCGCTCGGGTCGCGTCCCGACTTGGCTGCGCCGTCTGCGATCCAGGCATGGCCTTGGTCGAGCTTTGCGTATGGCCAGAACGTCGGAATCCAGCCGTCGGCGAGCTCGCCGATCGAAGTGATCGATTTCTGTTTGAGCGCCGCGACGTAAATTGGCACATCCGCGCGAAGCGGTTTCATCGCAAGGTCGAAGGGTCGGTAGTCGTGAAGCTTCGCACCGCTTTCGGTGAGCCGCTTGCCGGCCAGCAGGGTCTTGGTCACCCGGATCACATCGCGCAGCTGAGTCAGCGGCTTGTGGAACTGGCGCGCGTGAAAGCCTTCGATGACCTGCTTGCCGCTGGTACCCATGCCGAGGATGAGACGGCCTTCACTGATCTCGTCGACCGTCGCCGCGTTCATTGCCATGAGTCCGGGCGAGCGGCTGAAGCAGTTGACGATGCCGGTGCCGATCTTGATCTGCTTGGTGTGCACCGCGATCTCGGTCAGGAGCGAGAAGATTTCGTAGCCCCAGGCCTCGGGAATCCAGAACGAATCGTAACCAAGCTCATCGGCGAGAATTGCGGCCTTGAGGTAGAGTTTGCGGTCGTAGTCTTTCCAGAATGGGAGAAGCCCGGTTCGTTCGGTCATCGATTGCCTCCGGAGCTGCAGGTAGACCGTTTGAGACGGGGTTTCAAGAGCCTGCTCGCCTTGACAGTGTCCAGCGATTCATGCGACGAGCCTGTCTCCGAAGGAACCCCAAGGGATGAAGATCGACGCCGGATTGCTGGTCACCGACATGAAGCAAGTCGCCGCTCGGGTTCACGAGCTCGAAGAGGCCGGCTTCGACGGATGCTTCACCTTCGAAGGGCCGCACGAGCCGTTCATGCCGCTGGTGCTCGCGGCCGAGCACTCCGAGCTCGAGCTCGGCACGGGCCTCGCAATCGCCTTCGCGCGTACCCCGATGACCGTCGCAAACGTGGCGCACGACCTGCAGCAGTTCTCCGACGGCCGCTTCTGGCTCGGGCTCGGATCGCAGATCAAGCCGCACATCGAAGCGCGATACAGCATGCCCTGGGGCAAACCGGTTGCACGCATGAAAGAGTTCGTGCGGGCCCTTCGGGCGATCCTCGCGAGTTGGAACGACAACGAGAAGCTCGACTTCCGGGGAGACTTCTACACGCACACGCTGATGCCGCCTATCTTCAATCCGGGTCCGGCCAAGGGGGGCACACCGCCGATCTATCTCGGTGGCGTGGGGCCAAAGATGACCCAAGCGGCAGGCGAAGTCGCGGACGGCATGCTCTTGCATCCCTTTCACACCGAGCGCTCGCTCCAAGAAGTGATGCTGCCGAACCTGACTAGAGGCTTGGCTGAATCGGGGCGCGAGCTCTCCGAGTTCACGCTCTGTGCACAGGTGCTGGTCGTGACCGGCAAAGATGAGGCCAGCTTCGAGAGCGCGCGGGCCATGACGCGAAATCAGATCGCCTTCTACGCATCGACCCCTGCGTATCGAAGCGTGCTGGACGCCGAGGGCTGCGGCGAGCTCCAGCCGGAGCTTCGCAGGCTCACCAAGGAGGGCCGCTGGCACGAGATGGCCGCGCTAATCGACGATGACCTCCTGGGTCGCATCGCCGCTGTGGGCACGACCGATGAAGTCGGCGAGATTTTGCACCGGCGCTACGGCTCACTCGCAAAAAGGCTCGGCTTCGCTTCGCCATTCCCGATCCCGCAAGGCTGCGCGTCCGAGATCATCAGCAAGCTGCGAAGCTTGCCTAACACCGCATGACCGAACCCCGCTGCATTCCGCTCGAAGCGATTTCCGATGAGGCCGTGGGCGGCAAGGCCGAGGGGCTGGTCCGTTTGCTCGACTACGGGTTCGATGTGCCTCCGGGCTTCGTCGTCATGGGCGCCCGCGCCGGCCGCCTGCCAGACGACCTCGACGCGCACTACGCCCGAATTGGCGCGGGCAAGGTTGCGGTTCGGTCTTCGGCGATCGGAGAAGACTCTGGGGCCGCCTCTTTTGCGGGGCAGTACGAGACGGTTCTGAATGTCGAAGGCAGCGAGCCTCTTCGCGTGGCCATCGAGGACTGCCTTCGTTCATTGGAGAACGCCCGGGCGCTCGCATACCGTGACGAGCAGACCGGCCAGCGCGAAGCTCAGATGAATATCGTCGTGCAGCGGATGGTCGATGCCCGGGCAGCCGGCGTGCTCTTCACCGCACACCCGGTGAATGCTCGGCGAGACCAGGTCGTCATCGACGCGGTGACTGGTCTCGGCGAATCCTTGGTTAGCGGACAGGCCACACCAGACCACTGGCTAGTCGGAAGAGACGGCTCGGTGCTCGCCCGCGAGCTCCAGGGTAGCGAACCGATCTTGAGCGATGCCGAGCTTGCTCGATTGGTCGACGGCGCCCTCCGCGCCGAAACACGGTACGGCGCACCTCTCGACATGGAGTGGGCGGTAGATCAGAACGGCGAGCTTCGATGGCTCCAGGCGCGGCCGATTACGCAGCTTCCGGCGGACCCGAACGAGCTCGACACCAAGCCAAACCCCGACGATGTCTACACCTGGTGCAACATCGGAGAGATGATGCCGGGGGCGGTCACCCCGCTGACCTTTTCGGTGACAGCGCGTGGCATCGACCTCGGAATGCAGTGGGCGTACCGGCGCATCGGGGCCAAGGTGCCGCACAGCGACGAGCTTCGCTACGTGGGAATGTACTTCGGTCATTTGTTCCTCAACCTTTCGAACTTGTCCGAGCTCGCGTCCGCAGTGGCCGGGTCGAGCAAGAGCCAAATGTGCATCGCGCTTTGCGGTAGAGACATCGAAGAGCTTGCCGACCCGGAGCCGGAACCGGCTTGGCGGCGGGCGTTCAACGGAGCACGCTACTTCTCGCTCCTCGTCTCGGCGGCAAAGCATCGCAACGACCTCGACGCCCTCCTTGCTGGCTTGAACCTGCCCGAGCGGGGCACCGCGACGCAACTCTACCGTGCGATCGACGAGAGCCTTCCGCAGGTCTGGCGAGCGTACGAGCTCCATCTGCTGTCTTCATCATCGGCCGGCGCACTGAGCCCCATCTTGCTCGGCGTCCTCGCGAAGGGAGAGGAGCCGACTCAGGCGCATCACGCGGAAGTCGCAGACATGCTCGCAGGCGCGAAAGACGTCGAGAGCGCCGACATCGCCGAGGGAGTCGAGCGGCTGATCGATCTGCTGCTCGTGCAGGAGGGCGCCGAGAAGGCCTTCGCCACGGCCGATCCGGCGGCTGCGCTTGCCTGGCTTCGTTCGGGCGAGGCGGGCGAAGCGAGCACGGAGTTCGCTCGCTACCTCGACCGACACGGTCATCGCGCGGTCCGTGAGCTCGAGCTCCGGCAAAAGGAATGGGCCGTCGATCCGGCTCCACTGATCGGCTCTTTGCAGTCTGGCCTCCGGGCCCGGCTGGAATTCGGCGCGCGTCACCGACCCGCGACCCCGCCGCACGCCGCCGCGCACGACCATCCAATCCTTCGAAGGCTCCTCCCGTTGGCGCACGCGGCAATTCGGACACGCGAGCACACCAAGTCCGCGCTGGTCGCGGTGACGACCGCGTTCAAGCACGCGTACTGGACCCTTGGTTCGCAGCTTACGGAAGAAGGTTGCTTGCCCGACCCGGACGCGGTCTTCTTCCTGACCCACCAAGAGCTCGGCGAGCTGCTCTTTGGGCGGCCGGAGCTCTCCGACCTCGCAGTTTCGAGGCGAAAGGTCATCGACTACCAGATGCCGCTTCACTTCCCCGAAGTGTTCCGCGACCGACCCGAGCCGCTAGGACCAGAGTCAATCACGACCGGCGACGGAGCGCTCGTTGGCAAACCGGTGAGCCGCGGCAAGGTCACAGGGCGTGCACGCGTCGTCGAGACACTCGAACAAGCAGCCGCGCTAGAGGCGGGCGAAATCTTGATCGCACCCATCACCGACGTGGGCTGGACGCCGTACTTCAGCCTGATAGCCGGCCTCGCGACCGACGTCGGGAGCGCGGTGTCACACGGCGCGGTCGTCGCAAGGGAATACGGCCTTCCGGCGGTTGTGAACCTTCGAGTCGCGACCACCAGCATTCAAACCGGCGACATGGTCACGCTCGACGGAGACCGGG
>CAMYMX010000290.1 GCA_947259605.1 uncultured Polyangiaceae bacterium
CAATGGACAAGGAGCAGGCCGAGGCGGCGCTCATGACCGAAAAAGAGCGCGCAGAGGCTGCCGAGCGTGACAAGGAAGCGCTGAAGACGCGGCTCGAGAAGAAGGAACAGGCCCGACAAAAGGCCGCGGTGTCGACAAAGAGCAAGCCGAAGGCACGCCCTGTGAAGAAGGCCGGTTGCGCCCCGGACGATCCGCTTTGCGGCATCCCGCTCGACTGAACGGTCTAGTCTTCGTCCTGATCGGTGGGTAGCGGAGGGATGCTTCGGCGGGCGGCGCGTATGCCGCCTCGGGTGTAGCGGCCCATGAGCGAGGGCCACTCCACGATGACACTGCCGCCGGTTTCCTCGTGACGCGATTGGAATGCCGCGATGAAATCGAGGCAGGCGTGGTCGACGTAGTCGAGCTCGTCGAAGCAGACGTGCAGCTCGGAGCCGGATGGAATCTCTTCGAAGGCGGCGGCGAGCGGAGGAAGCGCGACGAACGTTGCGGCGCCATGGAGGTGGAGCTCGACTTTGTCGTCCAGGTCGACGCGGTGGATGTCGAGGTGCGCCAAAGAGTAGATCAGACTTGCCGTCGAGAGGACGAGCCCGATGATGATGCCGCTGAGAAGGTCGATGGCGACAATACCGATGATGGTCGCCAGATAGATGGCCAAGACAGTCCTGCTGTAGTCCAGAAACTGCCGCGGCGTGGAGACCTGGATCAAGCGGAAGCCGACGTAGATCAGGATGGCGGCGAGCGCCGATTCTGGTACCAAGCCGAGCAGCCCGGGGAACAGTGCGGCGAACAGGAACACCCAAGTGGCCTGCATGACCGAGGACATGCGCGTCTTGGCGCCCGCTTCGACGTTGGCGCTGCTTCGGCTGATGACGCCGGTGATCGGCAGCGCCCCAAGAAAGCCACAGATGAGGTTGCCAATGCCTTGGGCGGCAAGCTCTCGGTCGTAGTCCGTTCGACTGCCCTGAGCCATTCGGGAAACCGCAGTGGCGCAAAGCAACGTCTCGGCGCTACCGACGAAGGCGAGAGCGACCGCCGCGGTCAAGATCTTGGGCTCGATCAACTTCGCAAGGGAATCGACCGTCGGCAAGGTGACGTAAGAAGTCAACGAGCCGGTGACGTCGACGTAGTCGATCGGAAGCTTCAGCCACGCGGCGGCGATTGAGGCGACGAGCACGCCAGCGAGCGCACCCGGCAAGATGTGTAGCTTGGTGGGGCGAAAGCGATCCCAGAGCACGATGGTAAGCAGCGTGGCCACACCGATCGACGCAGCGATGTAGTGGGTGCGTTCGCCGCCGGTCGTCATCGCCTTCATGACGCCGGCTGGGATCTTGAAGATGTTGTACAGGACGCTTCCCTGGATGTCGTCGTCGATCATGACGTGGAACTGCTTGGCCACGATGATGATGCCGATGCCGGCGAGCATGCCTCGGATAACCGCCGGGGAGACCGCCCGGAAATAGGTCCCGAACTTCAAGACGCCTGCGAAGGTCTGAATCAGGCCGGCGAGGATGACGACGACGCCAATGCTGGCGATGCCATAGGGGTCTTCATCAGTGCGGAACGCGATGACCCATTCCAGCATGAGCACGCTCAAGCCAGCCGAGGGCCCGGCGATCACGAGCGGTGCGCCGCCGAGGAAGCCCGCGACTACGCCGCCCACGCCCGCGGTGATCAAACCGAGCGAGGCTGGCATCCCCGACGCACGCGCGATCCCCATCGACAGAGGAAGCGCGATCAAAAACACAACGATCGACGGTGGGAGGTCCTTGACGACGGACCGAAGCTTTTGGTTCAAAACGACGGTCTCACCTAGAACTCCGCTGCACCCCGACGGTGACTCCCATGTACGCGCGGCAACGCATGCGGGCGGAGGATAGTGGGAAAGCCACCGTCGGGCGAGGGGGCACAAAATTGACCGACTCGTCTTGGTGTGAGCGTATGTCCCGGAGCGTGTACTCGGATGGCCACGCGCGCTCCGGATCGCGAGCCATCCGGGAACTCTGGGCGTCATTTCAGGAGGTCACAGGTCTTGCTGGGCAATACTTTCATGAACAAGTGGATGTTCTTCCTCGCCGTCGCGTTGGCGACGGTTACATCGCCAGCGCTGGCCCAATCCGAGGTGGTTGTCGTTTCGCCTTCGGAAATCGAGATGATGCCTGCCTCGACGGCGGAGGCGCGGCTCGCCGAGCTCGAGAAGGCGTATCAGGAGGTGAAAATACGCGGCCCGAGGGCGGGGGTGCCGGTATCGACCGTGGTCATGGTCGGCGGCGTGCTGACGGCGATGGTTGGGGCATTGGCAAATTCGTTCTGCTTGCCGAACGAGAGCAAGTGCCGAACGCCCCAGGGGAACACGATGGTCGGCGTCGGGCTAGCGGCGATGGCCGCGGGCATTACCGGACTCGCCATCAGCACGGTTCGCCTGAAGCGCGCAAAACAGAAAAGGCGTTACCTCAAGTATCAGATGGAAGAGCTAGAACGCGCGCTGCCCTGACGACCTCTTCAGTTGGCCGTTCCTGGGGTGAACTTGGTCAGATCGCGCTGCGAACGTTCCTCGATGCGGAGCTCCGAGCCTGCAGGTCCTTGCACGAGCATCTCGAAACGGCGTTCTTGCTTCACGATGCCGACGTCGCGGACGAACCAGGTCGTCTCCGTCATCGAACCCGAGCTCACTGGGACGCCGGACACTTCGCCGGTGACCGGTCCCCCTGCGACTTTCTTGAGAGCCTTCGGGTAGCTGCCCGCAGGCACTTCGACGGCTTCGAACTCTTGTGATTGTACGGTGACCAAGACCTGCACGGCGCCGCTCGTGATCACGACTTCATCTTCGGAAGGAGGGTCGGTCAGAATCGGCACCGGCGCCGGCAACGCTGGGCTCTCCGAGCCATCGGACTCGAGCGCCTGCAAACTGACGGCACTTGGCGTGGCCGACACATGCAGGACAGACTCGCGCGCGGGCAGGGAGGTGCCATCGGGGGCGCGCTCTTCGGTCTTCTGCCTCACCTTGAACACCTTGAGCTGTTCCGACGAGAGTCGCGAGGCACCGAGGACCCGCTGCTCGATCGTCCCAGTCTTCTCGCTCTCTTCCACGCCGGTTGGCCCAACCAACTTGCCGTACTGCTTGGTCTCATACGACCAGCTGTTGCCAACCTCGAGAGGATAATAGGACGAAATATCGGGTTCTCGGACGCCGGAGCTCAGCGCCCACGCGCCGGCAACGGCCGCAAGAACCAAAAGGATCCCCACAAGCTTGGCAGTGTTTGAAAGAGTGGTTTTCGACACTCGAAAACGCTAGCACGGCATTGTGGCCGGGACCAAGGCGGGCGAAAGGCTGGTTCTCGGATGGGCCAGTTGTCGAGTCCGCACTAGTCTTGCTTCGCAGGTCGCAGTCCGGCCGGGGGTCCCTCGTAGACGACTGCACCGTCAACGAGCTCAATCACACGCTCGCATCGTCGGGCAAGGTCCCAGTCGTGGGTGACGATCAAGAAGGCCGTCGAGCTGTCCGCATTTTGTTGGCGCAAGAGGTCGAAGACTTGGTCCGAGGTTTCCGTGTCGAGGTTTCCGGTTGGCTCGTCCGCAAGCACGAGTGGCGGTTCGTTCATCAAGGCTCGGGCTACGGCTACGCGCTGCTGCATGCCGCCCGAAAGCTGGCGCGGCCAGGCCTCGGCCCAGCGCCCGAGCCCCATGGCGTCGAGAAGCGCCAGCGAGGGTGCTCGCATGCTGGTTTGGAAGCCTCCCCGAGCGGCTGCGCTCGGGAGCATGACATTCTCGATGACACTGAGGCCGGGCAGGAGGTGGTGGGATTGGAAGATAAACCCGAGCTTTTCGCCGCGGAGCGCGGTGAGCGCTTGGTCGTCGAGGTTTTCGACCGCACGGCCTTCGATGGCGATGCGTCCTTGCGTGGGCTGGTCGAGGAGGCCGATGAGATTCAGTAGCGTGCTCTTGCCGGAACCCGACGGGCCGACAAGCGCGACGAGCTCTCCTTCGCCGATGCAAAGATCGATGCCGTGGAGAATCTCGGTCGTCACGCCATCCCCATACGATTTGCGAACACTCTCCAGTTCGAGCAGCTGGGGCCGCGCGTTCATTCGTCGCCTCGAATGGCTGCTGCGGGGTCCAGATTCGCCGCCCTGCGCGCCGGCAGGTACGCCGCGAAGACGCCCGTGGCAACGGACACGGTCAGCGCGGTTAAAAGAAGCCCTGGTGTCACGCTAATCTCGAAGAGCGCGCTCGACTCGATCAGCTCGCCCGCGACCGCGCCGAGCATCGCTCCGAGCAGAGCGCCAGCCAGACCAAACAGCAGCCCTTGCCACAGAAAGACCGCGAGCACGATGCGGCGCGAGGTCCCGACCGCACGGAGGATTCCGATTTGGCCTCTTCGCTGAACAACGGTGACGCTGAGGACGCTGGCGATGCCCATCGCCACGGCGAGCAGTACGAAAATTCGAATCATCGTCGTCGAGGCGTCCTGGGAGCGCAGGCCGGTAAGGAGGTCGCGGTTGCGCTCCATCCAGCTCTCCGTTGGAACGCCGGTCCGGGCTTCGATCTCTCGCGCGATCCGCTCCGCGTCGTAGACCTCCGCGACGCGTGCGTCGATCTCGGTGATGTCGCCGACGCGGTTGAGTAGCGTTTGGGCGTTGCGTAGGGACGTCACCAACCAGCGTCCGTTGACCATCTCGTTGCCGAGGTCGAATACGCCAACGATTCGGAGCAGGCTTTCTCGGTCGCCGCTTCGCACCCGCACCGGATCGCCCACACTTGCGCCTAGCTTTCGCGCAAGGGTCGTCCCAATGACTGCGTCTTCGCCGCCGAGCCGGTAGGTGCCCTCGATGAGGTGTGCTCGAAGGTCGACGATCCGGCGCAAGCGATCGGCGTCGGCCCCGACCAGCTTCACTGCTTCCTCGGCCGCACCTCGATACGCGAGAGCCGAACCGCTGACCTTTGGGCAAGTGGCGACGACCCCCTCGGTCGCTTCAATTCTGCGCACGGATCGCTGCCACTGGTCAAACGGTCTTCGCCGTGGCTCGGAGGGCTCGATGCGGCGCGCAAATGCGACGCCCGATTCATCCATGAGCGCGCGAGGTGACGCTTCTTCCGGCGCAACGGTGATGTGCGCCTGGCTCCCGAGGGTTTGCTCAAGCAGGTTGACCTGAAGGCCCTCGATGATGGCCGAGACGAAGACGAAAGCGGCAATCCCGATCGTGACGCCGGCGAGGATGAGTAGCGACTGGGTGCGGCCCTCGCGCAGGAATCTCCAAGCAAGTTGGAGCGCGAGCACTAGCCTTCCCCTTTCTCTTCCAACTCGACCGCCGGCCGGGTCCTTCG
>CAMYMX010000291.1 GCA_947259605.1 uncultured Polyangiaceae bacterium
GCAAGCCGCCAGACCTCCGTACCCAGGTGCTTCGCCCTCAACTCCCAGAGTGCGCAATCGATCGCGTTCCGTGCGGCGCCGGCGTGTATCGAGGCCAACTGCTCGTGCGCATCTTTCCCGCGCAGAGACCGGCAAGCTGCCTCGATCTCCGCGGACACCGAGTCGGTCGATTCTCCGTACCGCTCATAGGGCACGCACTCGCCTCTCCCCATCGAGCCTGCTTCATGCAGCTCGAGCACGACCACGTCGGCCGTGGCCCGAGCGCCGCGCGCGATCCGAAAACCACCTCGAATCGGCCACGATTCCGCTCGGACGAACGCCTTCATCGCGAAGCGCTACGCGACGCCGGTAGCTTCTTTGATCGCCTTCGGGCTCAGTGTCTTGCAAATGAAGACGTGCACATCCCAGAGGTCGCGAGGCCGCTGTCCTGCTTCTTGCAAGAGCTCCATCGTCTTCTTGGCGGCTTCCAGGAACTGCATGTACGTCGTCGAGTTTGGGGTCGTATCGTACTTCGGATCGATGTCCAGGATGAGCGCCTGCTTCTTCAAAAAGGTCGGCTTCACGAATAGATGGTCGGCCGGGTAGACCAGCGCAGAGAGCAAGGTCGTCAGGGGCCAAGTGGCGCCGTCCTCGACATCGAGCGCCGCGACGAACGAGTCGAAGCGAATCGGATACGTCCGTTCTCCGTAGAGCAGCTCTCGAAGCGCCAGCGCCACAGTCTCACGGCTGTCTTCCGGCAGGTTCTTGAACCGAGTCGCTTCAGCCTTTTGTGTCGTGCTCTTGGTGCTCGTCAGAAACTCGTAGATCATTTGGTGGATCTCTTCGTAGCTCCTGTTGCCGGTCAGCTCGTCCAGGTTCTTCTGGCTGAGGAGATCCTCGGCGCGCTCGATCGCGGCGTCCTTGAGCTTCTCCCTGCCCTTGGCGCCGGCCACGCCACGCTCGGATTTGATGTACGACTCGTCCTCGAAACCGACTGGGTAGAGGGTCATGAAGTAGGCCACCTGCTGCCCGAACGTGATCTCGGGCTTCTTCGGCGGGGCCTTCGACTTGCGAGTCGAGCCCGGTGCCGGGGCCTGGTTGCGACGTGCGATCCGGTCGATGCGCACGGCCTCGTTCCCCTGCACTTCGATGATTTCCATCTTGTGCCAGTAGTCGGGCCGAAAGCTGCGCTCCGCTCCGTCCTCGAAGAGGAACGTTCGCTTGTCCGGGATCTCGAGGACGAGCACGGAGCGGCCCCAGTCTTTGCGGCTGGTGTGCTCGAAAACTCTGGGCGTTACGGAGGGTGTAGACTCAGCCATCGATTGCAGTTCCTCGGAAATCGGGTGAAAGCCGGCCCCAGGGTCCGGAAAAAAGGAGCCCGTCGTGTATCACGGACGCGCTGGGCTTGCATCCGCTTGCGATCCGCTCGATGTAGCCCTAGTAGCCTCGTTCTGCAAGCTCCCGTTCTCATTAGGGTTTGGGCAAAATGAACCGATTGCCAGAAACGCATTTTGGAGCTTTGCTCCTGGTCGTCACCGTGGCGCTTCCGGGCTTGGCCTGCGACCCGGTCCAGCCGAGCGCGCCCCAGTCGGCCGCGGAGCCGAGCGCAGGCGCCGAAAGCGATCCGGATGTGCCGGGCGTCGCATTCGTCGACGAGGCGCTTCAGCAAAGGCTCGACCGCGTCCTCGCCTCTCAGGGGCCGCGTTACGTCCCTCGCAGTCACCACCTCAACGACGACGGCTCGCCGCGATTCACCAATCGCCTGATCCGTGAGTCGAGCCCTTACCTGCTTCAGCACGCTCACAACCCGGTCAACTGGTACGCCTGGTCGGACGAAGCCTTCGCGCGGGCCAAGCGAGAGAACAAGCCGATCTTTCTCTCGGTGGGCTATTCGACCTGTCACTGGTGCCACGTGATGGAGCGCGAATCCTTCGAGGACGAGGAGATCGCAGCCTATCTCAATCGTCACTTCATTGCGATCAAGGTCGACCGGGAGGAACGCCCGGACATCGACAGCGTCTACATGAAGGCGGTCACCATTCTCACCGGTCGCGGTGGATGGCCGATGACCGTCATCATGACGCCCGACAAAGAGCCGTTCTTCGGCGGCACGTACTTCCCTCCGCGAAAGGGTTTTCGCGGGGGTCGCGCCGGGCTGATCGACATCCTTGCGGACATGCTGGGCCTGTACAGAAACGAGCCCACAGAGGTCGTCGCGCGCGCCCAGGAGCTCAGCCAGCGCGTCGAGCAAGCAGCCGCGATCAAGCCTGGGCCGGGCGTTCCGAGCGACAAAGTGATCGTCGTGGCGGCGCAGAACCTCGGCAGGATGTTCGACCCGGTTGACGGCGGGTTTGGTGGTGCACCGAAATTCCCGCAGCCCTCGAGGCTCTCGTTGCTCTTGCGATACGCGCGCCGAACGCGTGACAAAGGTGCGACCGCGATGGTGGCGACCACGCTCGATAAAATGGCGGCGGGCGGGATCTACGACCAGGTCGGCGGCGGCTTTCACCGCTACTCCACGGACGCCCAGTGGCTGGTCCCGCACTTCGAGAAGATGCTCTATGACAACGCGCAGCTCGCGGTGGTCTATCTCGAGGCCTGGCAGCACACGGGCGATTCGGGGTATGAGCGCGTCGCCCGCGAGATTCTCGACTACGTCGCCCGCGAGATGACCTCTCCTGAAGGCGGCTTCTACTCGGCGACCGATGCGGACAGCCCGACTCCGAGCGGGCACGACGAAGAAGGCTGGTTCTTCACCTGGACGCCCGACGAGCTCGAACGCCTGCTCGGTGCCGGCGACGCAGCGGTCTTTTCGTCGGCATTTGGCGTGACCAAGCCTGGGAACTTCGAAGGTCGAAACATCCTTCATCGGGTCAAGTCCGACCAGGAGCTTGCGTCCGAGCTCGGTCTCGCTCCCAAGCGAGTTGGCGAAATGATCCGCCGCGCGCAATCCACGCTCTACGATGCGCGGGCCTCACGCCCGCCGCCTATCCGCGACGAGAAAATCATCGCCGCCTGGAACGGAATGATGGGCGCCGCTTTCGCCAAAGCAGGCTGGATGCTCGCGGAAGCGCGGTACGTCGAAGTTGCAGCACGTGCCGTGCAATTCGTGCTCGAGCAGATGCGAACGAAAGATGGAGCGCTGGTGCGAACCTATCGCGACGGGAAAAAGGGCAGCGCGTCGTTTCTCGATGACTATGCCTTCATGGTGGCCGCCTCCCTCGATCTCTACGAAGCAACCGGTGACGCAGCGTGGATCGAACGCGCGGTCGAGCTTCAGACCGATCAAGATCTACGGTACCTCGACGAGCAAACCGGCGGCTACTACTTGACCGCGGCCGATGGCGAAGTGCTTCTCGTCCGCGAAAAGCCGGCCTATGATCGCGCCGTTCCCTCGGGGAACTCCGTCGCTGCCAACAACCTTCTCCGCCTTCACGATTTCAACGGGGACCCAAAATGGCGGCGGAGGGCCGAGCGCCTCTTCGCATCGCTGGCGTTTCAGGTGACCCGTTCACCGACGGGATTCCCCTTGCTCTTGGTGGCCCTCGATCGCTACTACGACACCGTTCTCGAAGTTGCGTTGATCGCTCCAACGAACCGGGAAGAGGCGAGCTTGCTCAACGCGCGGCTTCGGAAGTCCTTTGTGCCCAACAAAGCCTTCACCGTTCTCACCGACACCGAAGCGACCCAGCAAGAGTCGACGATCCCTTGGCTCGAAGCCAAGCGGGCCATGGGGGGCAAGAGCACGGCCTACGTCTGCGAGCGCGGCCGCTGCGACTTGCCAACTTCGAAGCCCCAGGTGTTTCAGAAGCAGCTCGAGCGGCTCAAGCCCTATCCAAGTTTCACCGACACCTCACCGCCCCGCTTCCCTTTCGAACGCGCGAAGTAGTGGCTGGCCTCTCCAAAGACTGGGTCCTCGCGACGCACAACTCCGGCAAAACCCGGGAGCTGCAGGACTTGTTCATGAAGCATCCCGTGCGACTGCTCTCGGCGAAGGACCTCGCGCTCCCCGAGCCGGAGGAAACAGGAACGACCTTCGAAGCCAACGCCGAGCTCAAAGCCATCGCGGCCGCGCAGGCCACCGGTCGGGTGGCGATCGCAGACGATTCCGGAGTGGCGGTCCACGCCCTCGGAGGCGAACCGGGAATCCACACGGCGCGCTGGGCCGGTGAGGGGCGAGACTTCGATATCGCACGCCGCCGCGTCGATGCGCGCCTTCGAGAGCTCGGCGAAGGGGTGAGCCGTCGAGCCACCTACGTGTGCGTCCTGTGCGTCGCTTGGCCGGACGGCAGCGCGCGCACGTTTCGTGGCGAATCGCTCGGGACTTTGGTTTGGCCGATCCGTGGAGACCTTGGTCACGGCTTCGAACCGATGTTCTTGCCCGACGGGTTCGCAATGACCTATGGCGAAATGACACCGGACCAGCGCCGACGAGTCAACGCGCGGGCTGCCGCCATGCGCAGGCTCGAAGAAGCGCTGTTCGGCGCAACCGCGCTCACGGCCGGCAGCTGACGTCGGAGTAGGGGCACACGAAGCGAACGTGCAGGTGGTCGTCGTGATTCGGGAAATGACGAATTACACCGTTTGGCTCGTACTTGCCGCGCGGATACTGAATCCACCGGTCGAGCTGCGCCTTGGTGGCCCCTTTTTTCTTTGCGTAGCGGTAGAGCTTGGCCTGTAGGCGATAGTCGATGAAGATCATCTCCGCCTGTCCATGGCGGAGCCAGTGCTCGAGCAGGGTCCATTGCCGGGCAACGTCGAGGTCCGATGCCCTGAAATCGTCGAATCGGCAGCCCCGAGGACCACATTCGTTCTGGTAGTAGCTAATGTCCGCGTCACGTCCGTTTTGGTGGCTCTTGTGGTCGCGGAGTTTACCGCCGTCGCGGTCGCTGATGTCGTGAACGCGGACGACCTTGCGCTCCTTGAACCTCGAGCCCACGGCATCGAACGCCTGGACGATCCAGCGGGTGGTCTCCTCGGTGCCATACGCGCGCGCGGCACTACGAATCAAGTAGCCGTGGTGCGACGGCAGACGCACGCCGTTTTCGAGGCGCCCCCGGTTCGTCGGCCCGATGGCCTCCGATGGGCTGACCGGGACTCGCGTGTAGAGGCGAATGGTCGCGCCAGGCCGAGGGTCGCGATGACTCAAACTCGCGTTCCAGCGGCTCAGGTCTCGCGGGCTGACGTCGTAGCGGCTCGCTACCGCAAGCAAGCTGTCTCCGCGCTCGAGCTTGAATACGACTTCGGGCCTCGGTGCGCCGATGTCGATCGTTTGGCCTGGAAAGATGCGATCGGCACGAAGGCCCGGATTCGATGCGAGCA
>CAMYMX010000292.1 GCA_947259605.1 uncultured Polyangiaceae bacterium
GTCCGCTGGCTCCGTGGCCGCTATACCGAGCTTCAACCCTGGGTCATCGCCACCCTGATGAGCATCTTGATCTTCTTCGCGATCTTGATGCTCTTCGCTGCGAACCCATTCGCCACCTACATCCGAACGACACCGGGAGACGGCGAAGGCCTCAACCCGCTCCTTCAGAACTACTGGATGGCGATTCATCCGCCCGTTCTCTACATGGGCTTTGTCGGCTGGTCCGTGCCGTTTGCAATTCTGGTTGCTGCAATGGTCACCGGTCGCCTCGGCAACGAGTGGGTCCGCGCTGCGCGCCTTTGGTCGATGATCGCCTGGACCTTCCTCTCGATCGGCCTGCTTCTCGGCTGCCTCTGGTCGTATGAAGAGCTCGGCTGGGGCGGCTACTGGGCCTGGGACCCCGTCGAGAACGCCTCGTTCATGCCCTGGCTGGTCGGCACGGCCTATTTACACTCCGTGCTGATTCAAGAACGCCGGCAAATGATGAAGGTCTGGAACGTCTTCCTCTTGTTCCTGACGTTTTTCCTCACGATTTTCGGCACCTTTTTGACTCGGTCGGGGCTGATCGCGAGCGTGCACTCCTTCGCCCGTTCGGACATCGGGCAGTACTTCGTTTGGTACATGGCGTTCCTGCTCATCGCGATTGCGGCGCTGATGATTTGGCGCCTTCCCAAGCTCAAGGCCGACAACGAAATCGAGTCGCTCGTCAGCCGTGAGTTCGCATTCCTGCTCAACAACTGGGTGCTCCTCGGGATGATGGTCTTCGTGCTGATCGCGACCACCTTCCCGCTGCTCAGCCAATGGGTGCGGGGCGAAGAGGTTACCGTAGGCCCCGGCTTCTATAACAAGTGGATGGTCCCTCTAGGCATCGTGCTCCTGTTCTTGGCGGGGCTCGGGCCCTTGGTCGCCTGGCGGAAAGCCACCGGGTCCAAGCTCGTCCGCGCGATGGCCTTTCCGGTTGGCGTAGGTGTGGCCGTTGCCCTTCTGCAGGCTTTCTTTGGTGCGCGCCTTGGCTATCCGTCCGTCGTCGAGCCAACGGAGATTTACGATACCGCCACGGGCACCGTGCTCGCCTGGATGTCGGCCATCGCTCCCGGCGTTTCATTTGCGACCTGCGCGTTCGTGCTGGCGAGCGTCGGCCAAGAGTTCTGGCGCGGTATGCGCGTGCGCATGAGGAAGGGCGAAGGCGCGGGCACTGCGCTCGTCAATCTCGTGTCCAAGGGGCGTCGCCGCTACGGCGGGTACATCGTGCACATCGGCGTCGTCTTCATGTTCATCGGCTTTACGGGTGCCGCCTACGACGTCGAGCAAGAGAGCGCGCTCCGCCCGGGCGAATCGATGGAGATCGGCAAGCACACGGTGCGCTACGACGAGCCCCGGATGGAGACCGACCCAAACAAGCGAATGATCTTCACGGACATGACGCTTCTCGACAAGAGCGGAAACGAGGATGGCCACGTCGCGCCGGGCAAGTTCATCTATCGAACGCATCCGCAGATGCCCACGACCGAAGTGGCAATTCGCAGCCGCCCCGCCGAAGACGTCTATGTCATCATGAGCACCGTCGATCCGTCGACCCAGCGAGGCACTTTCCGGATCATCATCCGTCCGTTGGTGGCGTGGATATGGTTTGGAGGCATCGTGCTCTTGTTCGGCGCGCTCCTCGGTATGTGGCCAACTGGCCGTGAGCTTCTTCGGGATGAAGCGCCTCGCACACGGCGGTTTCGATTTTCGCCCGCGACGGCCGTGGTTGGGCTCGCGATCCTGGTCGCCACGATGATCGCCTGGGTGGGCGTTGCGTCGGCGCAGAACGACAGCAGCAGCTCGCTACACGCCGGGTCGGTGGTCATCAACGATCCCGTCGAACGGCAGTTGTTTGGTCGCCTTCTGTGCCAGTGCGGCGACTGCGCGCGCTTGCCACTCGACACCTGCGCGTGCGGCTGGGCCGACGATAAGCGCATTGAGGTTCGGGAGCGGCTCGCCGCGGGCGAGGAACCCACGAAGATACAGGAGTCCTACCGCGCCCAGTACGGCGCCGCCGCCCTGGCGATACCCTCGGACGAGGGTCTCGACCGCGCCCTGTGGGCGGTGCCGATCGCCGCGATGGGTTTCGCGGTCGGCTTCATCGTGATCCTCGGACGTCGTTGGCAGCGTCGCGGCGCGGCGCCAAGGGCGTCGACCGCCTCGGACACCAGCGAGAAGATCGAGTACGACTCGCGCCTCGACGCCGAGCTCGATCGGCTGGAGGAAAGCTGATGGCAGATTACCTGCCCTGGTTGTTTGTCGTTGGTGCGTCGCTGGCGGTGGTGGTCGCGCTGGTCAGTCTCTGGCTGAGCCTGAGCTTGGCTCTCTCGGACGAGCTCGTTGGCGGAGCCCGCGCGCAGCTCATGACCGATGCGCGCAGCGGCTTGCTGACTGAAAAAGAAAATCTGCTTCAAGAGATTCGTGACATTGCGTTCGAGCACGATGCGGGCAAGCTCTCGGACGCGGACTATGAAGAGATCAACGCCAAGCTCCGCGCGCAGGCCCGCCACGTCCTTCACGAGCTGGACATCGGTGCTGGGCCGTTTAGAGATGAAGCCGAGGCGCTGATCGCCGAGCGGCTTTCCGACGAGGCATGATGCGAATTGCAGCTCTGATTGGCCTTCTCTTGTGGGCCCCGACGATCGTATCGGCGCAGCAGGACCGAACAGTGGTCAATCGCGTCCTCGGCAACGTACCGGAGCTGGTGACTTCGGTCGTCGACCCTGAGCTCCCCAAGGGTACCATCGTGGTCGACGTCATCGACCCGGCTGGTGCGCCCGTCCCGAAACAGGCGGTGCGTCTCAGCCTCATGGAGCAGTCCGGCGGCCGCGATAGCAAGGCTTGCGTCACGGACGACAAAGGAAGCTGCTCCTTCAGCGACTTGCTGACTGACGCCAAGCATTCCTATCGGGTGAACTTGCCGTTCGACGGCGCGCGATATAGCTCGACCCCGTTCCGGCTCGACGCTGAGACGGGGCAGCGGGTGCGGGTGGTCCGTCTTCCCGTCACCAAGGACAACAGGCGCATCTTCCAGGTACTAGGCCGTACGATGGTCGAGTTCCGGGACGGACGCGCTAGGGTGAGTCAGGACGCTCGGCTCACGAACCTCGGAGAGTCGACCTATGTGTTCCCCGACGGTGGGATGCGGATTCGATTGCCCGAGGGTTTCAAGGCTTTCGACGCCTTGGAGGTCATGACCGACCAGCGTGTCAGCGCCACCGATGAGGGCCTCGAGATCAGCGGCTCGATCCCACCCGGCCGCGCCGACCTTCGCTGGGCCTACGACATTCCGCTCGGCGGTACCTCGCTTTCGATCGAGCAGTCGGTACCGTTTGCGACGATGGAGTATCAGGTCGTCAGCGACTACATCGATGGCATGACCCTCGAAGTCGAGGGCTTTCAAGTCGCCCGTGTACATGAGGGAGGCGACCGCCGGTTCCTGGTCGCAGGGGTGATGCGAGGCCCTGGCGATGCGCCGATCGATCCGTTGACGATTCACATTCGCGGCATACCTGGAGGCGGCCCGCTGCCTTACATCGCCGCTCTCGTCGCCGCGATTTTCGCATTCATTGGGATCTGGCTTCTTTTTCGACCCTCGGACCAGACGGCCGCGCTGGTCAAAGTCCGCCAAGATCGCCGCGCCGAGCTCCTCGAGGAGATCGCCTCGCTGGAAAGCAAACGGAAAGCCGAATCGATAGGACCGAGCTTTTATGAGCACCGCAGGCGGGAATTGACCGATGAGCTAGCAATCGTGCTTCGCATGCAGAGCGAGGCATCAGGCCATTGATTCGGGTCATTGATCCCGGGCGCTAGGCCGCGTATGTTCGCCGCCCACCGCGGCTAAAAGAAGAGGGGACCTATGGCAGAAGGCCTGAATCGTGTGACGCTCATTGGGAACTTGGGTGCTGACCCAGAGCTCAAATACACCCAGAACGGGCAAGGCGTGCTGCGCCTTCGCTTGGCGACCACCGAGTCGTTCATGAACCGCGCGAACGAGCGCCAGCAACGCACCGACTGGCACACCGTCATCGTCTGGGGCAAGCGTGGCGAAGCCCTCAACAACATCCTTTCCAAGGGACGGAGCATCTGTGTCGAAGGCCGGATTCAGTACCGCCAGTGGGAGGACAAAGACGGCAACAAGCGCAACTCGACCGAAATCGTCGCACAGAACATCGTGCTGTTGGGCAGCGGGCGGGGCCGTGACTCCAGCGCCCCGGGTGACTTCGGCGGCGGCGGCGGTGGCGGCGGCGGTGCTGGCAGCACGCCTCCGACCGACGACTTCGGCGACGATGATATACCGTTCTGAGGCGGGATTCACGCTGGCTCCCGTCGCGGAGCTGGCGATCCGCTCGGTCCGCCATCGCGATTCCCGCCTCTTTGAGACGGGCGATAAGGAGAGTCGTCTAGGGCTGTTGGACTGGTGTTGGGGCTGGGGGTTCGGCCGCGGTGGCTGCGTGCTCGCCTGCTAGGGCGGCTTCGAGCGCCGCCCTTTCGGCCTTCTTCAACTCTTTGGCTTCGCGGGCGATGCGCGTCTTTTCCGAGATATAGGCTGCAGAGGCCGCAACGACGATGCCGACCTCCAATGCAAGCGCGATGACGGTGTAGATGTCGGGCTTTGCGCCCTGAACCATTGCAAGAATTCGCCCGCCGGCGAAACCCGCGCCGCAGACGACGAACGTCAGCACGGCGGCCAAGCGCAGCCGCTGAAACGCCGCGCCAAAAACGGCGAATGCCCCCAAGGCCGAACAAAGGCCGACGTTGACGGCCATCGACTCGATGTAGAGAGGGCCGCGCGAAAGATCGCCGAGCCCCATCCAGTCCGGCAGGACCGTTCCAGCGAAAAACAAGGAAAGCATCGCCCAGCCGATGGAGCCGATGCCGAGAAGAAAGAGCACGTTGCGCGCCATACGATGACGATACCGCCGTTCGCTTTTCAAAGAAAGTTAGTCCAGTCTTGCGGCGTGCCGAAGGTTCGCGCCGACGTATTGCTGACCGAACGAGGCCTGGTGCCGTCGAGGGCGAGAGCGCAGGCCTTGATTCTGGCCGGCAAGGTCTTCACGGCCGGCCGGCGGGTGGAAAAGAGCGGCGAGGCGCTCGAAGTGGAGGCGCCTCTCGAGGTCCGCGAGCCCGATCACCCCTACGTCTCGAGAGGTGGAGTGAAGCTGGCAGGCGCACTCGAGGCGTTTGACTATGAGCCGTCGGGCAAGACCGCGGCCGACTTCGGCGCTTCAACCGGCGGTTTCACCGATTGCCTTCTTCAGCGCGGGGCGGC
>CAMYMX010000293.1 GCA_947259605.1 uncultured Polyangiaceae bacterium
GCAACGGGATCCCAGCGACCGGGATTGCGCATGTGGCACACGAAGCGGGCGTGAGCCGCCCGACGGTGTATCGGTACTTCAAAGATCGAGAGGAGCTCATCCGCTCCGTCCTGCTTCAAGCTGGGCTCCGCCTTGCCAACGACGTTCAAGAGCACATCCGAGTCTATGCTGACCCTGGGGACAAAGTCGTCGAAGCCACCTTATTTACTCTGCGCGCGATTCGGGAAAGCGCCGTACTTCGAGAGGTTTGGCAACCCGCGATGTTCGACGCTTACCTCCTTCAGGGTTTCACTCAGCCCGCCTCGATCATGTTCACGCGGGTCGCGCTAAGCGAAATGATCGAATCCACTGGATGGGATGAGGACGAAGCCACCGAGGCGATGGAGTTCATGCTCCGACTGATTCTCTCCTTGCTGGCAGCCCCTGAGCCGGTGCGGAGCGAAGTCGAGCTGCGGCATTTCCTGCGACGGCGATTGGTTCCGGCGCTCGGCTTGTAGTAAGGGGATTGGCTGTGAGCATTTGGAAGCGTTTCTTTGCGATTGCCCTCGCGATCGCCGCCCTATTCTTTCCCGGCAAGAGCCTCTCCAACGCAGCGGCGGACGGGCCGATCGTCATTCGCTATGCGTCTCTTGCACCCCCGAGCTCTGCGTTCGGCAAGGTCCTCAAAGCCTGGGGCCGTACGTTCAAGAAGGAGACCGAAGGCCGAGCCGAGCTACGATTCTATACGGGCGGCAGCCAGGGCGACGAACGCGACTTCATCCGAAAGATTCGCGCGGGGCAGATCGACGCCGCAGGGATTACGACGACGGGCATGGGCATGGTCGTGCGCCCGATTTTGGTTCTGACAGCCCCCGGTCTCATTACCGAAATTGATCAGCTCGTTCACGTTCGGACGGCGCTTCGCCAACGATTCGAAGAGATGTTTCGAAGCGCCGGGTTCGAGCTCCTGACCTGGGGCGACGGCGGCAAGAACCGCCTGTTTTCGGCAAAGCCTTTCGCGCGGCCCAGCGATCTCAAATCAGGCCGGCCTTGGGCCTGGAAGGACGATCCGGTGTTCGCAGGCTTTCTGAGCGTAATTGGGGCGAACCCCGTGCGCGTCGGCGCCAACGAGGTGTACGGAGGGCTGCAGACGCGTATGATCGACACGGTTCCGAGCTCATGCATCATGGCCGTCGCGATTCAGTGGTACACCAAGCTCAACTACATGGCGAAGCAAAATTTCAACATCCTCATTGGCGGCTCGATCATCAAGAAGGAAGCGTTCGAGCAGCTCACGCCGGGGGACCAGAAAATCCTTCGGGACACCGCCGAGCGCGGCGCACGCGCAATGGACAAGATCGTTTTGAGAGACGACGACAAGGCGTACCGGACCCTGGTCGAACGGGGCATCAACGTGGTCGACCTCAGCCCGTACCAGGCCGAATGGGATGCCGTTGCCAAGCAAGCGCGCGAGCAGCTTGCAGGGCGGGTGTACAGCAAGAGCCTACTTGCTGAGGCGACGAAGCTGGCCTCCCAGAAGTGAACAACCACGGCCTCGGGCCGTCCAACCGTGAGTCGATATGCAGCACCGCAAATTTCCACTGATCTTGGCACTCACCCTCGCCGTCTTGGTCGTCCCTGGGCGGCCGGCTGGTTCCCAAGCGCCGGCCCCCAAGGCGACGGTGATCCGGATCGCATCGCTGGCCCCACCCGGCTCCTCTTTCGTAAAGGTGCTCAAGGCTTGGAGCCGCACCCTGCAGAAAGAGACCGAAGGCCGGGTCGAGCTTCGTGTGTTCTCGGGTGGCAGCGAAGGCAGTGACCGCGATCTGGTCAAGCGAATCAAAGCGGGCAAGCTCGATGCCGCAGGCGTTGCAACCACCGGCCTGAGCATGGTGGCCCCCGAGCTCCAGGTGCTCACGGCTCCCGGTCTGCTCACCGACGACGCTCAACTCGATCGAGCGCGTGAGAATCTCGACGCCCAGCTTCAGAAGTTGATCGAGGACGGCGGCTTCAAGCTGCTCGCCTGGGGAGATGGCGGCAAGAACCGTGTGTTCTCGTCGACCGAATTCAAATCGCCTGCTGACCTGGTGGGCAAATCGGGCTGGGCGGGGAAAGACAACGCCGTGTCGCTGGCTTACACCAAGGCTCTGGGCGCAAATCCGGTGAAGGTCGGCGCGTCCGGCGTGTTCCCTGGGCTCAAGGACGGTAAGCTCGAGGTCGTACCGGCCTCCGCGATGGCTGCGGTTGCGTTCCAGTGGTACACGAAGCTCAAGTACATGAGCTCGAGCAACTTCAACATCATCGTTGGCGGCTCGATCATCAGCAAGAAGAAGTTCAACGAGCTCAGCGAGGCCGATCAGCAGACCCTGCTCAATACCGCCAAGCGCGCCGCCTCCAAGCTCGACCAAATCGTCGGCCGGGACGACGCTCGCGCGTATGAGACACTGCTCGGCCGTGGCATCACCGAGGTGGATGCGACTGCGAATCAGGCGGCCTGGGATGCCGCCGCAGAGAAGGCCCGCCAGCAGTTGGTCGAGCGGGGCGTATTCAGCAAAAGTCTTCTTAAGGCGGTCGAGGCAGCGTCCAAGTAGCGAATTCGAAGCGCGATTGGACTGGCCTGGACCTGGCCGGGTTCTCCTTGCAATAGAATCGCACTACGCGGCTTTGAGCGGGTGACGGCTGGAGGAGCGGCAGCGATGAAGTTTGAGGCGACGAGAGAATTGGTCGTAAGGACCTGCATCGAGTTGGCCGACGGGGGATACCTTGCGGCGACCGGCGGCAACGTTGCTCTGCGCTTAGACCAGGATCATTTCGCGGTCACACCCTCGGCTACCGACTATTACGCCATGAGCGCGGCGGACGTCTGCGTGATGCGACTGTCGAACGTGGAAAAAGTCGAGGGTGCGCGACAGGCCTCTGTCGAAGCCGGCTTGCACGCTGGGGTTCTGTTGGCCCGTCCCGACTGCGGGGCAAGCATTCACACGCATCAGCCGATCGCAAGCGCCTACACGCTCCTATCGAGGCCGCTCGAAGTACGCGATCGCGCCCGCCAAGCCTTGCTCGGGCGCAGCATTCCTTGTGTGGGCTACGCGCCGTCGGGCACGGGCCTGCTGGCCGGGCGCGTTGCCCGCGCGGTAAAGCCCGACACACACGCCTATTTGATGCGCAACCATGGCGCCGTCTGCGTAGGCAAAGACGTAACAGAAGCAATGACGCGGATCGCAGCGCTCGAATCGGAGTGTGCTTCCTTCTTTCTTTCCCGCACCGCAGCTCGACCGGGCAATGTGGACGCATCCGTTCGCGCCATCGTCATCCAAACTCTGCGACCCATGGTCGATGACGCCGCGACCCGCTTCGATGACGTCGTCGAGGCCGAGTCAGAGCATGCGCCATGACCGACGACGTGATCGAGCACCTTAGGAACAGCGGTGCGAGACTTCGCGCTAAAGCGCTGTTCCGCGATCCCGGGGATTCTTTGTCGGTGCGAATACCCGGACGCGAAGGGTTTCTCTTCATGACGCCCGACCGCCCGGATCCCAC
The DNA here is from genome assembly GCA_947259605.1 of uncultured Polyangiaceae bacterium. GTDB lineage: Bacteria > Myxococcota_A > Polyangia > Polyangiales > Houyiibacteriaceae > SG8-38. Next base: position 3,520 of record CAMYMX010000293.1, read on the forward strand.
CGCTTTCCCGTTCGCAACGACTGGAGTCGAGGCCTCCGATCTGCATGCGAGGATCTATCGATCTCGCGACGATGCGGGCGGCGTCTTGATCGGACAGACGCAGTGGTCCTGGGCGCTGGCGAGCATCGGAGCCAGGGTACCCACGCTGTTCGATGAGCAGGCCCGCCATATCGGCCCGGCGGGCAAGCCAATCGCTGCAGGGCGCCATTCACGTCTCTTGAGAGCCCTTAGCGACGGGAGAAATGTAGCCATCTACGGGGAGCGGCGCATCTGCATCGGCACGACACCGAGCCGTGTCGTATTCAATGCCGAGCTCTTCGAGAAATGCGCGAAAGCATTCGTCATCACCCATGCCGGCGAGGATCGGATTCGGAAGCTCCCACTCTGGGTTCGGTACATCGCGCGCGCCCGGTTGCGAAGGGATCAGAAGCGTGCAGCCCTGAGCTACGCAGCCGGACGAATACCGGAGCGCATGGACGCCTACTTCTAGGACGTGAGGAGCAAACATCGATGAAACCCGAATGTATTCTCGCAATCGATCTCGGCACCAGCGGCCCCAAAGTGGCGCTCGTCACGACCGAGGGTGAGGTGTTGGCGTCTGAGGTCGAGTCGACGGAGCTGTTCCTGAGTGACGGGGGCGGCGCCGAGCAAGACCCAGACGATTGGTGGCGAGCGATCATGACGGCGACGCGGCGGATTACCGATCGCGAGCTCGTTCCGAGGGAGCGAATCATCGCCGTCGCGGTGACCTCGCAGTGGGCGGGCACGGTTCCGGTGGACGAAGCTGGAAACGCGATCTCCAGGGCGATGATCTGGTTGGATTCGCGCGGCGCGAAGTACGTGCCCGAAGTCGCCGGGGGCTTGATTCGGATTCAAGGCTATGGCGCCCTGAAGCTCGAAAGCTGGATCCGCAAGACCGGAGGCGTTCCAAGCCTGGCAGGGAAAGAGCCGGTCGCGCACATCTTGTTTCTCCGCCATGAGCGCCCCGAGATCTACGAAGCGGCGTACAAATTCATGGAGCCCAAGGACTATCTGAACCTGCGGCTCACCGGTAGGTTCATGGCGACCGTCGACTCGATTGCGCTGCATTGGGTCACCAACAACCGTGACATCAACAACATCAAGTACGACGATCAGCTGCTCGCTCAAACGACCATTCCAAGGGAAAAGCTCCCGGAGCTCACCCGCTCCGTCGATGTGATCGGAACCCTGACGCCCACGGCCGCCGCCGAGCTCGGTTTGAACGAAAACACCCAGGTCGTCGGAGGAACGCCGGATGTGCCGGCGGCCGCGGTCGGCTCGGGTGCGGTCGGCGACTTCGAAGGGCACCTCTACGTCGGAACGTCTTCCTGGCTGACCTGCCACGTGCCATTCAAGAAGACCGACCTGCTGCACAACATGGCATCGCTTCCATCCGCACTGCCGGGGCGATACTTCATTGGCAACGAGCAAGAAACCGCAGGCGCCTGCATGACATGGCTCCGAGACAGCGTGTTTTTTCGCGATGACGTTCTCGACCCGGGTGAGGCGCCCGAGGATGTATTCGAACGATTCAACGAGCTCGCCGCAGAGGCCTCCGCGGGAAGCGACAAAGTGATCTTCACGCCCTGGCTCTACGGTGAGCACACGCCAGTCGCCGACCACAACCTGCGAGCGGCATTCTCGAACCTGTCATTGAGAACGACTCGCGCCCACATGGTCCGCGCGGTCATGGAAGGCGTGGCCTACAACACCCGCTG